>JAFGIU010000017.1 GCA_016929445.1 Candidatus Omnitrophota bacterium | reverse complement strand
GGATTTGGCCTCTGCCGGCAAGTGGGACTATGCCTTTGTGGCGCGAAATAAACGAAACGAAGTGGTCGGCTACATCTTCGGCTTGCGCGGCCGGGATTTGCAGGCTCCGCGCTTTTTGGAAGACGCACCCGTGCTCGCCCAGTACCCGGATTCCATGTATGTGTGGCGGATTGGCATAAGGGAGGACTACAGAAACCAGAACCTTGTGGCCCGGCTCTTCCAGAAGCTCGCGCAGGCGTGCCGGGAAGACGGCATCACAAACCTCTCGCTGCAAACCGGACTGGATAATACCGCTGCCCGCTTGGTCTATGGGGGCAAGCTGGGATTTGTGGAGGCCGAAACCGCAGCCGTGCAGCATTACGGCATGGATCAAGTGGCCTATGTCATCGAGACCGAAAGACTGCTGCGTCACTGCGAGCGCTATCCGCACCTGCAGAGAGTGGACTTGCCCGGAGGCGCCCAGTATGTGGATGGCAGGGTTTGGGAGGGCATAGACGAACCCACGGTTCCCGATATCAGCCGGATGCGGCTTTTGCTGGGGCAAATCCCCGAGGCCGAAGTTCCCAGTGAAGTCAAATTGAGGGAAGAAATACGCGGTGGAGGCGCACAGCGGCTGCTTGTTGCCCGGGACGAATTTGGACAAGTGATCGGGGTTGTGCGTTTCTGGAGAGACGGACAGGAGATAAGCCAGTTGGCTGTGGATGTCGAACATCGACGTCAAGGTGTGGGGCGGGCCCTTCTGGTTCGGGCTTTGCGGACCCTTGTGGAAGAAGTCCTGCCGACTGTTGAGACAGCCCTGTATGTCGACTTGACCGACAACTCTCTGCCGAAGAGCCGGGAAGGAGTGGGACCGTCTGCGCGTATGGCGGAGAGTTTGGGCTTCCAACGCATGGGGTCCACTAACCGCTACTTGATCAAACTCTATCCCTCTGATGCGGGGGCCTCGGCTGCAATTCCCGGCTTCGCCTCTTCCCTTCCTGTGTCCGGCCGCATGTCCGAACTGCTCGAAACAGCCCTCTAGTTTTTATCCCAGGGACGGTTCTCTCTATGCTGTTGCAGCAATAGCAGATGTAGGAGAACCGTCCCTTTTTGTGAGGAGTGTGGTAAAATAGGACCACTTTAGTCAGGTTTCAATAGGAGGTCCTCGCATGGCACTGGAACATATCACACAAGCTGTTGCAAAACATGGAGTTGACGTGGAATCCTGGCTATGCGGCCTGGAGCGGGACACCCCGGTTCCTATCTACAGCTCCCTGGATATCCGCGCCTTCAGCTCCAAGCTGGCTGTGGTGGACACCAATTTGTTCCCGGCCGGCTTCAACAACCTTTGCGAGCACGGCCTGGCTGACGGGGCCCGGTATTTTGGGGAAGCCATTCGGAAAGAGCACCCTTCAGTGCGGCGCATTCAGGTTTTTGCCGAGGCCCACACGCGCAATCCTTTTTACATGGAGCATCTGGCCCGTTTGCAGGAGTTGATCGAGAATGCGGGCTTTGAGGTGAGCGTGGTTCAGGATGTGGAGAAATTGGGTCAGAGCCCCCCGCCCGATTTGATCCTGGCCAATAACGATGCTTCCGCCGGTGTGCCGGAACCGCTTCAGAACACGGAGATTCCCATTATCCCGAGCCTGCAGGCCGGATGGCACGCGCGCCTGAAGAGCCAGCACTTTGCCTTTGCCCAACCGCTCTTGGAACACTTTGGCGCGCTCATCGGAATGGATCCGTGGTTGGTTTCCACCGTCCACACTTCGGTCGAAGGCGTGGACTTGGTTGCGCGAAAAGGCGTTCAGGCTTTGCAAGACGCAGTAGCCGGGACCTTGGAGCGGATCGAGGGAAAATACCGCGAGCACAATATTGACCACAAGCCTTATGTGTTTGCCAAGAGCGATTCCGGGACTTACGGCATGGGCATTCTGCATTTTGAGTCGCCGGAAGAGGTTGTTGCCATTGGCCGCCGCGCCAAGAACAAATTGCATTCTGCCAAGGGCGGGGGCACAACGCACCGCTTTTTGGTACAAGAGGGGATCCCCACGAATTGCCGCATGATGGGTTCCCCTTGCGAGGTGTGTGTGTACCAAATTCAGAATCGTTTTATCGGCGGGTTCTACCGCAAGCATGAAAAGAAGGACGAGAAGCAAAGTCTGAATTCTCCGGGCATGAGCTTCCACAAGATGTGCCCGCACCGCAACACTTACAACAGTCCGGGCTGTGGCTGCCACGGGGACTGCAATGTATTTGACCTGTATCGAATCTTGAGCCGCATTGCGGGAGTCGCCGCCGGCAGAGAAATCGAGGAATTGGCAGAGGTGAATCCGTCGTGCGCATAGCGTTCATCATGGACCCCATAGAAACACTTGCCTTGCACAAGGATACCACCGTGGTCCTGATGCGCGAGGCTCACCGCCGCGGACACGAAATCTTCAGTGTGACGCCGGAGAATATTTCCATCGACCGCACGCAAGTGGAATTTCACGGGCGTCCTGTGAGTTTTGGCGAGGCTGAAAATGCTTTGCCCGAGGCTTTGATCGAAATCGCTTTTCAGGGCGCGGACTGTGATGCGGTGCTCGTGCGCACGGATCCGCCTTTTGACGAGAGCTACTTGCAGGTGACCTGGGCTCTGGATTTTTTGCCGCAGCGCGTGTTTGTCATGAATTCGCCTCAAGGCCTGCGCAATGCCAACGAAAAGCTCGCGGCCTTGCACTTTCCGGACCTGACACCCCCCACCTTGGTGACGCGGCGGCTCGAGGAGCTGCTGACTTTTATGGAAGGCGTGGGCGGGGCCATGGTGGTGAAGCCCATCAATGCTTTTGGCGGCAAGGGGGTGATGGTCTTGAGGCGGGCGGATAAGAATCTGCGCGCGGTTCTGTCCTTGCTGACCGAAGAGCACACAGTCCCCATTATTGCCCAGGCCTATTTGCCGGAGGTCAAGGCAGGGGACAAGCGAATCATCGTTCTGAACGGAAAGCCCGTTGGGGCTGTGCTGCGTGTGGCATCTCCCACGGACAATCGGTCCAATGTGATGGCCGGCGGGAGTGTGGAAAAGGCGGAGATCACCGAGCGCGACCGGCAGATCTGCGAGCGCATTGCCCCCTTCTTGGAGAGGGAAGGGCTGTTCTTTGCGGGCATTGACGTGATCGGGGGCCTTCTCACGGAAATCAACGTAACGAGCCCGACTTGCGTGCAAGAGATCAACCGCCTCAGTCATGTGAAACTTGAGCAGCAAATCCTCGATTTTCTTGAGGCCAAAGTGGGGGAACGGATTCATGCCTGAAAGTGAGGAGTATATGCAGATATCGAATCAAGAAATCGAGGCCATCGTCAGAAAGCGCCTGCCCAATTCGGAAGTATTGGTCCAGGATATGACAGGCACCGGAGACCATTTTCAATTGGTTGTTATGGACCCTTCCTTTGAGGGGATGTCCTTGGTTGGGCAGCACCGACTTGTGATGGGCGCGCTCAGTGAGCAGCTGGAGGAGGCTGTGCACGCGGTTCAGATCAAGACTCTGACGCCCCGGAAATGGCAGGAATATCAAAATGGAGGCACGAATGTCCGAATCAGTTAAGGCCCAAATTCAATCTCTTATCGACGAGAGTCCGGTTCTGCTCTTCATGAAGGGCACGCCGGAATCCCCACAGTGCGGCTTTTCGGCCACGGTCGTGGACATTCTCAAAAGCACAGAAACCCCCTACAAGACCTTTGATGTGCTTTCGGACAGAGAAGTGCGCCAGGGAATCAAGGAGTTCAGCAATTGGCCCACCATCCCGCAGCTCTATGTCAACGGACAGTTTGTCGGGGGATGCGATATCGCGGTGGAAATGTTTCAAAAAGGCGAATTGCAGACCCTTCTCCAAACGACTCAATGAATCTCCTCAAACGCAGCCGGAAGGTCTAGCCCGGATATTGCAGGAGTCTCCGGCAAAAGACGCCGGAAACGACCGGTACTGCTGCGTTGTGCTCCCTCGGCCGTCCTCACCGTATCGCACCGGATACGCCTGCGGGGTCCTCGGTCGCACGTCTCGCATTACCGGTCCTTTGCGT
>JAFGIU010000016.1 GCA_016929445.1 Candidatus Omnitrophota bacterium | reverse complement strand
TATTTCTGCCGGGTTCTGGGGTGAAGGCCGCCGTGGTTTTAGGCGGGCCGATGAATGTGGATGAAGTGGATGAGTATCCGTACTTGGGGCCGCTGCGGGAATGGTTGGCTGCTGCGCTCCGGGCAGATCTTCCTCTATTAGGCGTGTGCTTGGGCGCCCAGCTGATGGCCTCTGCGTTGGGGGCAGCGGTGCGTCCCGGGGAGATGAAGGAAATCGGTTTTCACTCCATCGAACTTAGTGAGGAGGGCAAAGCCGATCCGCTGCTGAATTCTGTGGCCGCGGATGGATGTCTCCAATCCTTCCAATGGCATGGCGACGGCTTTGAGATTCCGCAGGGGGCTGTGCGTTTAGCCGGCTCCGGGCTGTTTCCAAACCAGGCTTTCCGCTATGGCCGCAACAGTTATGCTCTTCAATTCCATTTGGAAGTGACCGAGGCCATGGCCTTGGAGTGGCTGGAGCTCTATGCCGGAGTCGACCCCGCAGCAATCCGCGAACAGATTCCGCGGATCATCCCACAACTCAAACCCTTGGCGCAGAGGCTGTTCCGCGAGTGGCTCGCGCGGTGCCAGGCACCGGTGCCTGGCACCAGTGCCTGACACCGGGTATAATGGTTAAACTATGATTCGCATTGCAAAGCAGATTTCCGTTTTTCTCGAAAACCGCCCCGGTCTGATGGCCCGCATCACCGGCATCCTCGCCGAAGGTCAGATGAATATCAGCGCCCTTTCCGTGCACGATACGGTGGACCACGCTGTAGTCCGGCTGGTAGTGGACCAGCACATCAAGGCCGTTCTTCTGCTGGAGCGCCAAGGGCTCTACATCACGGAAAACGATGTGGCGGTCGTGGATCTCTTTAACCGGCCCGGCGCGCTCACGCATGTGGCGCGCGCCCTTGCCCACGCGGACATCAATATCCAATACGCCTATTGCACAGCCACCGATGGCCAGGGCCAGGGATCCTTAGTGCTCAAAACAGACAATATCGAGCGCACCCTGGATGTGCTGTCAAAGCTAGAATGGTAAGTTGAGCGCCTCTTCAAAGTCCCTTCCAATATCCGGGCTGGATCCTGTCAAGCTCGCCAGCCAATTCATACGAATCAACACGATCAGCTCCCGTTCCAACAAAGACCTTGCCCTATGGGTGGGGAACTGTTTGCAAAGCCTGGGCTTTGAAGTCAGCTACCAGCCCGTGCGTCTGTCAGGGCAGCGGCATCTCAATGTGATTGGGTATTTGGGCGAGGGCCGCTGGCCCATGGGATTCCTGACGCACACTGACACGGTGCCGCCGACACCTAAAGAAGCCTGGACCTCAACCGGCGGCAGGCCTTGGAGCCCTGTGATCAAGGGGCGCTATCTCTATGGCCTGGGTGTCGCGGATGTAAAATCCGATTTAGCAGCCAAGCTCGCCGCGTTCTCCCGGATCAATGCCAATGAACTCAAACGCCCCATCGCGATGTTTGCCACCTGCGCGGAGGAAACCGGTTTGCAGGGCGCCAAAGCTTTGGCGCAAAAGGCTGGATTGCAAAAGCCCGCAGAACTTTGGGTCGGCGAACCCTCGGAACTGCGATTGGTCACCCGGCACAAAGGGTATTTGGTAGTGGAAGTGGAACTCAAACTCAGGCATCGGCCCAAAGTGCGCAAAGGCCGGCGCATTGTGTTTCGGGGTAAGACCGCACACAGCGCCACACCGCATTTGGGGCAGAATGCCTTAGTGGCGGCGTTGGAGTTCTTGACAAAAACTTGGGGCCGCTCACCCCAGACTGAAGTGCTTGAAGTGCAGGCCGGCACCGTTGCCAACAAAGTGCCGGAACGCTGTGAGCTGGTCCTGGGCGAGGCAGGCAGTCATGGGCTGCCTTTGCGGGATCTGATGGATTGGTTGCGGGATTATGAAGCACGCGCCAAGCGCCTGAAGCGCCGCGTGAGCAGCGCGTTCGATCCTCCCCAACTGAGCATCACCCCTACCAGACTTCGCGTGAACGGACATCGTCTTGTTCTCACCCTGGATCACCGGCTCATGCCTGGCCAGAGAGCAGAGGACTACCTCTTATTAATGGAGCAGTCATTGGAGGAGTACTTCAAGCCTGCCCGGTTCAGGCTAAAGGTAGAGCGGAACAATCCGGCTTTGAGCACAGCGTCCAATGAGTCTATTGTGCGTTCGGGAAAACGCGTGTTGCGGGAGATGGATTTGGATGAACCCCCGGCAACCAAGCCGACGTGCACGGAGGCCGGAATATTGGCGGAGGCCTGGAGAATTCCCGCTGTAGTGTTCGGCCCCGGCAAGTCTACGGGAAATATCCACCGGCCCAATGAACGAACCGGGCTAAAGCAGATTTATCAGGCTGCGCAATTCTATGAGAAAATAATCAGGGCCGGTTCTCGAGGAACCTAGGGGACACATCTCCTGTAGAGATATGTCCCCTGAAATTCTGCGAGGTCCGTCCCTCTTCCAAAGGAGCACCGTGAACCACAAGTTCCTCATTCGCAACGCAGGCCCCAAAGACTTCAGCCAGGTAATGAAACTGGCAAAATCTCTGGACTCCTACAATCTCCCGAACGATCGCACGTATATCCGCGAGCTCCTGTCCCTATCCGAAAAATCCTTTGCGGGCCGCGTCGAGGATCCGGTGCGAGCGCGCTATTTGTTTGTGGCTGAGAACATCGGAACGCAAAAGCTCGCGGGAGCGGCGCTGATTGTGGCGCAGCACGGAAAGCAGACCATGCCGCATCTATACCTGGACCGTGAAGAAATCCAGGCGAGCAGCAGCACCTTGGGCATTGATCGAGCGCGGGAGCGTTGGCGCTTACGCTGGACCTTGAACGGTCCTACGGAATTGGGAGGCCTTGTGGTGCTGCCTGCATACCGCGGAAAGGGCCGCCGCGTGGGGTGTTTGGTCTCACTGGCCCGTTTTGCGTATATGGCCGGCCACCGGAATCGTTTTCGTTCGCGTGTGCTGGTGGAATTTATGGGGCATTGGGAAAACGGCCGGAACAGTTTTTGGGAGCAGGTAGCTCAACCCTTTTTGGGCATGAGCTACGAGAAGGCGGATCGCTTGAGCGCCATCAATCGTGAATTTATCATGGGGCTTTTTCCAAAGGAACCGATCTATACCGAACTTCTGAGTGAAGCGGCGCGCAGCGAGATCGGCAAGATGAGCGAGGGAGCGGAACTTGCTTCGCGCATTTTGAAACGTGCGGGGTTTGAATTTCTCAACCAAGTGTGTCCTTTTGATGCAGGCCCGCACTACGGTGTGCAGACTGCGGATATTAGCTATATCCAAAACACACAGAGCCTGAGACTTCTCGGTACGGGGTCTGTGGCCAAATCCGCGGAGGCCATTGTGATGTCCGAGCCCAAGCGCGGGGAGGTGCGGGCGGTTTTTTCAAGAGTGCGCAGGCCCAAGGGCGGAGGCTGCATCTTGCCGAAGCCTATTGCAGATATTCTGGAGATCAGTGAAGGCGGCGAGGTGGCGGTATGTCTGGTTTGATTCCGTTTCGCGGTAATTACATTGACGGCAAGTTCACGCGTCCCAATCAGCAGGGTCAGGTCTCCCAGAGTCCGGGCAACTTGGACCAACCCGTGGGTGTTTGGTGTTCGGATCCCAAACACGCGGATCGTGCGGTTTGCGCGGCACAGAAGAGTTTTGCCCAGTGGTCTCATGTTTCCCGCAAGCATCGTGTATCTGCGCTCAAGCATTTTGCCCGCGCAGTGTCCAGGGGCCGGGAAGAGCTCGCTGTTCTTATTAGTAGAGAGGTGGGGAAGCCTCTGTGGGAGGCCCGGCAGGAAGCGGCGGCGGTGGTGTCCAAGATCGACGTCACTTTGGAGCACGCCAATACCGCCCTGAACGGCTATGAAGTGGCTGTGCGCAAGGGCGTGAACGGGCAGTGTGCCTACAGGCCGCGTGGCGTGATGGTTGTGATGGGGCCTTTTAACTTTCCCGCGTATTTGGCCACAGGCCAGATCGCGCCCGCGCTTTTGGCCGGCAACACCGTGGTGTTCAAGCCTTCGGAAGAAGCGCCCTTTGTTGGGCAGTGGCTCGCGCAGGCCTGGTACAGCGCCAGGCTTCCCAAAGGTGTCTTTAACCTGGTGCAAGGCGCTGCGGAAGTGGGGCGCGCTTTGGTGGCGCATCCGGGGATCCGCGGGGTGCTTTTCACAGGTTCGGTGCCTACGGGCCTGGTGTTGAGGCACGCGCTGGTGGACCGGCCGGAGGTTTTTTTGGGTTTGGAGATGGGCGGCAAGAATCCGGTGATCGTTTTGTCGGACGCTTCTTTATCCATCGCGGCCTACGAGGCCTGCGTGGGCGCCTTTATTACTGCGGGTCAGCGCTGTACCTCCGGCAGCCGCATTTTAGTGGAGCGCAAAGTCGTGGATCCTTTTGTGCATCGCCTGCTCAAGAATGTGGACCGCATGCAGGTGGGGGATCCGGCAGACCCCTCAGTCTTTATGGGGCCTTTGATTAATGCGCAGGCTGTGGAGAGGCACCGCCAGGTGTGCGCATGGGCGGGTAAAGAAGGCTTTAAGCCGCTGCGCGAGGGAAAGAATTTCAAGGCAGGTGTGCGGGGTTATTACCGCACGCCTTCTGTGCATTTAGCCCAGCAACGGCTCAAGGGAGCCGGGAGCGCCTATCGTGACGAGGAACACTTTGTGCCGGACATGGCGATCTACGCTGTCGAGGATTTGGATGAAGCCTTGGCTTTGGCAAATGCTACGGACTACGGCTTGGCAGCCGCAGTTTTCACACGGTCCAAACGAAAATTTGAGCACGCGTTTAGGCGTCTGGAGGCCGGGGTCATCAATTGGAATCATTCCACGGTCAAGGCCTCGCCGAAATTGCCCTTTGGCGGCCGCAAGCGCAGCGGAAATGATGCGCCGGCAGGGATCGCTGTGCTGGGGACGTGTGTGTATCCCGTGGCGTCTTTGAGTGATTCACGTGTTGCTAAGGATAGAGAGTCTTACCCCGGTTTGATACGCTGATGTCGTACTGTCCTGCGGTCATGATGACTGACCCACACTATTTCCGAATTCGCGGGGGAGCCAATCCTCATACGCGCAGCGCTTGGGGGCGACGCAAGCGGGTGGATCGGGGCCGTTCGCTGAAGCATTGGCAGCAGTTGGCCGGCACTCTTCGCGATGCGGGTGTGGCCGTGTTTGTGATTCCTCCAAATCCCGCATTGCCGGGTATGGTGTACCCGGCTAACGGAGGTTTTCTGTACCGGGCTGATGAAGAGATTCCCGCAAGCGAGAAGACCTTTTATTTGAGTAATCTGGTTCCGCACCGGGCGCGAGAGTGGCGGTATTACTGGCGTTTTGTCCGGGGCATGGGTTTTGGAGCAGCCAATATGCCGTATCGTTTTGAGGGGGAGGCTGATTTCTTTCCGTGCGGCGAGGACTTTCTATTTTTTCATGGCCCGGTGATCGACCAGCATTGGGCCCTCCAATCCCAAGCGCCTTTTGTGCGAAGGGTGTACGGATTCCGGAGCGATGCCCGCAATTTGCACCGCTTGCAAGAGATTGTGGGGCCGGGCACGCGCATCCTGAGTTTGACCCTGGTCAACGAGGCGCACTACCACGGAGATACCGTAGCCTGTTCCTTTGGGCCCCGGCGCCAATGGCTTTTGCTCTACGAGTCGGCCCTTTCCCGGGACTCTGTGGCGATGTTAAAAAACCGGCTTGGCGACCGGATTATCGCCCTTTCAGATCCAGACGGCGGAAAGTTTGTAGCGAATTGTTACGGCGCGCGCACAGACTCCGGATACAAGCTCTTTTTGCCTCATACAGCGAGTCCCGAAGTCCTGGATCGCATCAAGGCAAAGGGCGTGGAACCCGTACGCGTGAATGTGAGTGAGTTTATGGAAAAGGGTGGCGGCTCCATCAAGTGCATGGTCGGGGATTTAGGACGGATTGACTTTGATGAGCGCGTGACAGAGGAAGTGAGACAATTTCGACAGGAGCATCGGTATACCTAATGACTGAAATTGATCAAATTCTGACATACAAAGACAAGACACCTGTAATAGGGGAAGGTGTATTTATTGCGCCGGGCGCGCGAGTTGTCGGCGATGTGACGCTCAAGAAGAACGCCAGTATTTGGTACAACGCGGTTCTGCGCGCGGACCTCAATGCCATTACGATCGGCGAGAACACCAATGTCCAGGACGGGGCTGTGCTGCATGTGGATAGAGATGCGCCCTGTATATTAGGGGATAACGTGATTGTCGGCCACTCCGCCACGGTGCACGGGGCTGTTGTGGAAGACCAGGTGCTCATCGGGATCGGGGCCACAGTGCTTTCGCACGCCCGGATCGGCAAGGGGAGTGTGGTGGGGGCAGGCGCCCTGATTAAGGAAGGCCAGGAGGTGTTGCCGGGTTCACTGGTGGTGGGCGTTCCCGCACGCTTGTCGCGAAAGCTCAGCGAGGAACAGCAGGCCATGATCCTGGACGGGGTGAAAGTCTACCTGCGGCTCAAAGATGCGCATGCGTCCGGGCAGAGTAGACTTGTTTGAGCGAATTAGTGTTTTCTGCGGGAAGCACGCTTCTTGAGAGCTTCGTGTTCCAACGCGATCCCGACGCACAAGGCGAGTCCGCCGTAAAGCACGGTACAACCGACTAAGAGCATGACAATGGCGGAGGCGTTCATGACACATTGTCCTCCGGATTATCGACAAAGGTTTTGACCGGCTTAATGCGGGCAACCAACATGCCGAAAATCGCCACGGCCACGGTCACGCACCAACCTCCCATAAAGAGCGCCCAGATAGGATAGTTTTCGTAGGGGCGTTTAAATTCTTCGATGAGGCTCATGACCAAGGTGATCCCCAGTACCGCTGGAGTGATGACCCTGACGCAAAATTCCCAGCCGTGGCCTGCGGGAATTTCCGAAACCTTGTCCAGGTGGTGGGTGAGTTTTCGGGTATTCCACATCCATCCAACGATCACGCATTCCGCAAAGCCCACTGCGGCAAGGCCGAAGTTACTCATCCAGTTGTCGACAATATCCAACCAGTAGAGCCCTGCGCGTGTGCAAAACGGAATGCCCGCCAAAAAACCCAGCAAGCAAAAAGCTTTGGTGATGAGCGGGCGGGGGATATCCCACTTGTCGTTCAGGCCCGTGACAATGGCCTCCACAATCGAAAACGCCGAGTCGATGCCCAGGAAGAGCAGCGTCACGAAGAACAATACGCCGAAGAGTTGGGACCAAAACGGGAGTTGGGAGATGGCGGCCGGGTAAATCACAAAGGCCAGTCCCGGGCCCTTGTCGATTACCGATTCAACCGGGGCGCCTGTGGCGTGCGCCAAAAATCCCAAGGTGCTGAAAACCACAAAGCCGGCAAAGAAACTAAACCCGCAATTGGCCAGGGCGGTAATAAAGGCGTTATTTGTGATTTCCGCATCGCGGGGCAAATGGCTGGCGTAAGCCATGAGAATGCCGAAGCCCAGGCTCAATGAGAAAAAGATTTGTGAATACGCGGCCAGCCAGACACGGCCATTGAGAAGCTGGCTGAAATCCGGTGTGAGGTAATAGGCGATGCCGTCCATTGCGCCGGGCAGGGTCATGGCTCGCACAAAAAGGATAATCAAAAAGATAATCGGGACCGGCACCATCCACATCACAACTTGGCCGATGCGTTTGACGCCATTGACGATGACCCAGTAATTGGCCATCCAAGCCAGGGCCAGGCCGATTAAAATGGGCCAGCGAATGCCGCCGATGGTGCCGGGGTCACCGGTGATTTGCAGGAATTGGTTGAAGAAAAAGTCTCTTGCTTCGGCGGGTGTTTGGCCCCAGGCGAGCGTGAAGCTGTGATACAGATAATTCCAGCAGTAGCCCAGGACGACGCAGTAATAGAACGCAATCATGGATCCGACCATCAGGGCCCACCAGCCCACCCACTCCCATTTGCGATGAATCTTGGCCAGGGACTTGGGTGAAGAGCCTTGCATCATTTGTCCGAGGCCGAACTCCAAAACCAAGAGCGGGATGCCGGCAGTGAATAGCGCAACAAAGTAGGGGATGAGAAAGGCGCCGCCGCCGTTGGAATAGGCGACATAGGGAAATCGCCATACATTGCCCAGACCGATAGCGCTGCCGATGGCCGCCATGATAAAGGCGGGGCGGCTGGCCCAGCGTTCCCGCTGAGTCATTCAGGCCTCCATGCGCCTTGGCCGGCAGGGCAGAAGCTGGCGTAGGAGGTGGGCGTTTCCCAGAGCGTGACCTGAATTACATTGAGGCCTTGGGACACGGCGTATTCAAAAATGAGGCGCGAGATGGCCTCGGCCGTGGGATTTTCGTTCATGGTGAAGAAGGCCTCGTTGAGTTCCCGCAGATGCGGGATGATCGGGTCTTCCTTATTGAGGAGGATCTTGTGGTCGAGGTTTTCGTCGATCCAGGCTTGAAGCGTGCGTTTGATATCGCCGAAGTCCACGACCATGCCGCGGGAGTCGAGCTGCTCGGCCTCCAGCTCGATGAGGACCCGGCCATTGTGGCCGTGCAGGTGCCTGCATTTGCCCTCGTAGTTGAGAAGACGGTGCCCGTAACAGAAATTGATTTCTTTGGTTACGCGGTACATAAGGCTAATAGTATATATCGGTTCCGAGATCCCCCGCAAACCCTTCCCCGGTGCCAGGCACCGGTGCCAGGCACCAGTGCCTGGCACTGATTGACTTGGGGTGGGGCGCTTTGTTAGGCTGATGCTCTATGGTTCGCAATGCCACGCCCCACAAGGTCTTGGATTCGGTTTGCGTTCTTGTGAGCGGGGGGCTGGACTCGGGTGTGCTGTTATCCCAATTGTCCCAACGCTTTAAAAGAATCTATCCTCTCTATGTGGCCACAGGGGCGCGCTGGGAAGCGGCTGAGCAATATTGGCTCGGACGCTTATTGAGAGCCTTGGGCCCCCGGCTCGGCACGAGTTTCATTGAGCCGCTTCGGGTGCTCACCCTGGATGTCTCGGATTTGTATCCGCCGCATTGGAGTCTGAACAACGGCCCTGTGCCTGCCGCTGCAGATCCTGACGAAAGCGTGTTTTTGCCCGGCCGGAATCTGCTGCTTTTGTCCAAGGCCTTGGTCTTTTGCCAGTTGCAGGGAATCGGGAATGTGGCCTTGGGTATCCTCAGGGGCAATCCTTTTGCGGATAGCCGCATGCCGTTCTTTAGGGCCCTGGAGCAGGTGAGTGAAACGGGTCTGGAGAATACCATCCGCATTCATACTCCCTTGGCGGAATCTTCCAAGGTCTCGGCAATTCAATCCGCGCCGGGCATGCCGCTGGAATGGACATTTTCTTGTATTGACCCCGAGGGTTTTATTCACTGCGGAGTTTGTCAGAAGTGCGGGGAACGGCGCACGGCGTTCGAAAAGGCCGGGCTCGTGGATCGTACGGAGTACGCGTGCACAGCGGAGGAGGGAAGAGTTGCGATTTCTTAGGTTCCTGTCGATCAGTGTTCTTAGCCTTAGCATGTTGGGAGGAGTTATGCCAGATAGTTCTGCGGCCGGGAAGAATCCACAGGCCAAAATTGAAACAAACTTGGGTACGATTGTCATTGAGCTTCGGGCGGACGAAGCGCCGAATACAGTCGCTAATTTTGTGAAGCTCAGCAAGGACGGATTCTACGACGGGATTATTTTTCATCGCGTCATTCCAAGGTTTATGATCCAGGGCGGGGACCCCACCGGTACGGGTACGGGCGGCCCGGGCTACCAGTTTGAGGATGAATTCTCCCCCAGGCTGCGCCATGACAAACCGGGTGTGCTTTCTATGGCCAATAGCGGCCCCAATACCAACGGCAGCCAGTTCTTCATTACAACGGTACCCACGCCTTGGCTGGACGATCATCACAGTGTTTTTGGATACGTGGTCGAAGGAATAGATGTGGTGGAAGCCATCTCCAACGTGCAGCGCGATGCGCGCGACAAACCGGCGGATGATGTGGTGATGGAGAAGGTGACCGTAATCGAATAACTCAGTTGGTCATGGCGAGCGAAGCGTTGCCATCTTTGTGGGACACAGATTGCTTCGTCGCCTTGCTCCTCGCAAGGACGGAGTGAGTTGCGCGCACAATGACGGCGGAGGCACTGTATGGCAAATATACTGAAGATTTCCAGAATTGGCCATCCTGTTTTAAGGGAAATCGCCAAGGAAGTGGATCCGGAGCTGATTGGCACTCCGGACTTCCAGCGATTTCTCGTGGAAATGGTTGAGACCATGCGTGAATACAACGGCGTGGGTCTCGCCGCGCCGCAGGTGCACGTGCCCTTACAGGTGGCGGTCCTGGAAGTGAAGACCTACAACGAGCGGTACGGCAAGACGGAAGAGATCGTGCCGCTCACCTTTATGATTAACCCGCAGCTCGCAGGCACGAGTGGAGGGCAAGTCTTGGATTGGGAAGGCTGCCTGAGTGTTCCCGGGTTGCGGGGTGAGGTTCCTCGTTGGGAGCGCATCACAGTCAAGTACTTGGATCGCGAAGGCTCGCCGCAAACTCTTGAGGCTGAAGGATTCCACGCGCGCGTTATTCAACATGAATGGGATCACTTGCAGGGGATGGTTTACCTGGACCGCATGAAGGATATGCGGAGCTTAAGCTTTAATGAAGAGTTTTCGCGGTATCAGCTATAAGATCGCGACGGTCATTACCTCTTCCAGACTCGTCACGCCTTCCAATACTTTTGCGCGCGCATCCTCGCGCAACGGCGTCAGGTTGCTGCCGGCCGCCTCTTCAATCTCATGGGGGGAGCCGCCCTTGGTAATCGTGGCTGCTACGGCTTCATCCACCCAAAGGGCCTCGTACATTCCGACCCTTCCCTTAAATCCCGTGCCTAAACAGTGGGAGCATCCCTTAGGCGAATAGACTTGAACAGGGGCCCCTTCGTTGCCGAGCAGTATCGACTCTTCGCGGCCGGCTGTGCGCGCGACTTTGCATTCGACACATAGTCGGCGCACCAGGCGATGGGCCATGACTACTGCTAAGGTCGCGCCGATCAAATAGGGTTCGCACCCGATATCCGTGAGCCGCGCAATCGCCACAGATGCCGTGTTGGAATGCAGGCTGGAGAAGACCATGTGTCCGGAAAGAGCTGCCTTGAAGGCCACGTCTGCGGTTTCCAAGTCGCGGATCTCACCTACCATCAACACATCCGGATCGTGCCGCAGCAAGGCGCGCAAGGCTCCGGCAAAGTCCACTTTGCCGCTCGTGCCTACCGGGACCTGTGTGGCCCCGGGAATAATGCTTTCCACCGGATCTTCTGCTGTGAGTATGTTCAAATTTGGACGGTTGATTTCGTTGATGGCCGCATACAGGGTGGTAGTCTTGCCGCTTCCCGTAGGCCCGGTCATCAGTGCCATGCCAAAGGGACGATGAATTGCCGAATGAAACCGGGCCAAGGTTGCGGACGACATACCCAAGGTATCGAGGGTGAGATTCTTGTCCGCCTTGTTGCGTACACGTAAGGTGACGCGTTCGCCCCAGCGGGAAGGCGCGGTGGCTACACGCATGTCCATGCGCTCGGCTTTTGGGATGGGAGGCTTGACTGTGAATCCGCCGTCCTGGGGGATGCGTTGCTCGGCAATATCCATTTCCGCCAAAACTTTGATGCGCGAAATAAGGCTTAACGCTTGGCTGGAATTAAGCCCCGACATAATTTCCTGCAGGCCGCCGTCGACGCGCAGGCGCACGCGAAGCCCCTCTTCTTGAGGCTCCAGATGGATATCCGAAGCGCGGCGCAAGTGCGCTTCCTTGAGAATCTGATTGAGCTGTTCAACGGAGTCGGACTCGGGCTCGACCGTGACAGAAGTCCTGGGCACTTCGCCTTCCGCAAAACTCAGGCGCGTCAGGATGGTGGAAATAGCCATCGGTTCTGCAATGCCGATCGCGATCTTCTGCCCCAGGGTTTGTTCCAGGCTGCTGATGGCCTGCGCTTCATCCGGATCAGCCATGGCCACAAGGATCTTTCCTGCGTGTTCACCGATGGGAAGGATCATGTACTGGCTCAAAAAGGCACTGGGTACACGGCTGCAAAGCGTTTCAGACGGTACGACCGTAGCAAGGTTTATGTAAGGAAGTTGCCGCGTCTCGGCAAAGGCTTGGTAGAAGGCGGCAATGGGAATGCGTTCATGATTGATGATCTGGTCCAGCAGGTCGTCTTCGGATCTGCGGGAAATGCCCTCGAGTTCCTTAACGCGTTGGGCTTTGACCAAACCGCGCTGCACAGCTGCTTGAATGAGTTGTTCTCTGGAGATAGCCATCCCCGGCCCCCCGGCTATCAAAGTGGTGGTACACCGGTAAACAGATTAGCAGTCTTTGCCCGGCCTGGCCACCGTTTCTGCGAGTGGTAGAATCAAGGGTGTCTGAAACCACAGTCTGCCATTGCGGGCGTAACCGTCGTCATTGCGAGGAGCGCAGCGACGAAGCAATCTGTGTCCTGTACAGCTCCCCAGGTCTCCGCCATAACTTATGGCGGATTCTCTGGATGACAGCAAGGCAACTATGTTAGACCGATACACCAAATCATCCAACGCCTTGACCCTCCCCCTGGACGCCGGCTCCCTGCAGTGCGTTGCCTGCGGCCACCGTTGCAAGATGCGGCCCGGCAAGCGCGGAGTGTGCCAGGTGCGCTTTAATGAGGAAGGCCGGCTCCGCGTGCCTTTCGGCTATGTGAGCGGCCTGCAGTGCGATCCCATTGAGAAGAAACCCTTTTACCATGTGTTGCCGGGGCAATTGGCCCTGAGTTTTGGGATGCTCGGTTGTGATTTCCATTGTGCCTATTGCCAAAATTGGGAGACCTCCCAAGTCCTGCGGGATGAGGCGGCCCAGGGTATGTTGCAGCCGGTCGAGCCCGCGGAGGTCGTTGAGATTGCCTTGCAGCAGGGCGCGCCGGTTGTTGCCAGCACCTACAATGAGCCTCTCATTACCAGTGAGTGGGCGAAGGAGATTTTTAAGCTCGCCAAAGAAGAAGGACTCAAGACTGCGTATGTTTCCAACGGCAATGCCACGCCCGAAGTCCTGGACTACCTGCAACCGCATTTGGATATGTACAAGGTGGATTTGAAGGGCTTTCAGGAAAAGGCATACCGGAAGCTCGGCGGCCGGCTCAGCGTGGTCAAAGAGACGATTACAGAGCTGTGCCGGCGCGGTCTGTGGCTCGAGGTCGTGACGCTCCTGGTTCCGGGACTCAATGATTCGGAGGCGGAGCTGCGCCAGATTGCGGAGTTCCTGGCCGGCATATCGCCGCAGATTCCGTGGCATGTCACAGCCTTTCACTCGGATTACCGCATGCTCGACACGCCCTTTACCCCTCAGGAGGCTTTGATGCGGGCCGGGGCCCTGGGCCGGGAAGCCGGGTTGCAGTATGTGTATGCGGGGAATCGTCCCGGGGAGGTGGGGAATCTGGAGAATACGGCTTGCCCGGACTGCGGAGAGGTCTTGATCGAGCGCGTGGGCTATCGTATCCTAGGCAATCATATTGAGGAAGGCGCCTGCCCGGCTTGCGGGCGGCAAATTCCCGGAGTATGGACTTATCCACACGTGCCAGGCACCGGTGCCTGACACCGTGAAACAGAGGTGTTCCACAGGTCATGTCCATCCCTTACGAACGTACAATTGTCTTTGACCTCGAAACCCAGAAGGCCTTTAACGAGGTGGACCGGTCCAAGCCGCACCTTTTGAAGGTTTCGGTCCTGGGTGCCTATGACTATTCCGCCTCGGAGTATCTGATGTACGAGGAGAAGGAACTGCCGCAGTTTGAAGAGCGGCTCAAGAAGGCAGAGCTTGTGGTGGGTTTCAATATCCGGAGTTTTGACTTGCCGGTGCTGCAACCGTATTTGGGACTGGATGTGAAGACCTTGCCGGTATTGGACTTGCTGGTTGAGATCGAGAAGGTGCTCGGCCACCGCGTGAGTCTGCAGAGTTTGGCCCAGGCCACATTGGGAGAGGGGAAGTCCGGTTCCGGACTCCAGGCCATTGAGTTGTTTCGCGAGGGCAAGATGGAGGAGCTCAAGGCGTACTGCCGGGACGATGTCAAAATCACCAAGAATCTGTACGAGTACGGTTTGCTCAACGGCAAGGTGAGCTACCGTTCCAACCGCGATTATCAAACCCACACCTTGGAGGTGGACTGGGCCAGCCACGCGCCCCAGGTCCCTCCCCAAGAAACTTTCCCCTCCGGATTATTCTAATCTAGGGACGGTTCTCGCCAACCCTTTGCCCAACAACAAGTTCCGTGAGGTCCGTCCCCTTTGCTCCCCGAATGAAACTCTTTTTGTAGAGGCTCAATAAGGGCCGTTCTGATGGTATACTTTAACCTGTCCGCATGCATTGAGTTACGATTTTATTCCATAGAAATAGGCTCATATCTTTATGAAATACAATAAGTTACGTTTCTCCGCTATTTTGTTGGCCCAGATCTTACTGTGGACTTCAGTGTACCCCTCCTGGGCTGTTCCTGTGCGCCCGGAATCCCGGAACTTCTTCCGGGGAAGCGTGCAGCCGGCCCAAGCTGAGAGGGGACGGACCTCACCGAAGCCGTTGGCGGAGAAGGAGTTGGCGAGACCTGTCCCTGATTGGGAGGTACCGGCTTCTCTTGGGCGGGTTCTTCGCCGGCAATTCTATCCGGACTCTCCCTTTGCTGTGATTCATATCCAGGATTTCCACGCGCACGCCGAGGCCCAGGAGAATATCGCGGGCTTGGTCACTCTCCTCTCCCAACAATACGGGGTGCAGCAGATTGCCTTGGAAGGCAGCACCGGTTCTATCGATGCCAGCTTTTTTGCCACCTTTCCCCACGATGAAATCCGCAATGCCTGGGCCGAGGACGCGCTCAAGCGCGCCTACATCACCGGGCCTGAAAAGGCGGTGATTGCCGGCCAGCTCCGGGCGAATTTATATGGTGTGGAAGACCGCGACAAATATATCGAAGACTTCCGGCATTTCAAGAAGATTCATACCTTTTCACCGGAGGCCAAGCAGGCTTTTCAAGCGTTACTGCAAAGTCTAGAGGATGCCGAGTCGCAGATCTATCCGGAAGCCGGGCTGGAGTTGCTCCGTATGCGCGGGCGTCATTCCGGGCAAGGTGTTGATGCCGAAGAATACTTCGGTTATCTTTACCGGCTGGCCGGAGACCAAGGCACGCCCCTCGAAACGGAATACCCGCATCTCCACACCTTCTTTCAGATTGCGAGTGTGGCCAAGCTTCAGGACGAAACCAAACTCCAGGCAGAAATCAAACAGGCTTTAGTGGTTCTGACCAGTGATCTGCAGGATGAATCCAAACAGAACCGTCTTTTGGAACTCGCATCGCAGGTTGGCTCCGGCACTTTGTCCACGGGACAGTTTGCTT
>JAFGIU010000015.1 GCA_016929445.1 Candidatus Omnitrophota bacterium | reverse complement strand
TTGTGTGGTGGTGAGTTCGGACAACGAGGTCAAACACTATGCGCGCACGCACCAGGCGGTGTGGATGAGCGCGGACGAACTCCAGGCCCTCATGCAAAAGGGGCAGGGGGGCGGACCGTCCGCCCCGGCATCCCTGAAGAAAGATCGCCGCATCAACCCGCGCGAGATCCGTCAGATCAACGACGAGCTTTGCCGTGAATGGGGGATTGAATGAAACCCGGAGAGACCTGCAGGACAATTTCCTCTGAGCCTGTTTTTGACGGGCAACTTCTTCATGTGCGTGTCAGGAAGCTGGAGATGCCTGGCGGCAGGATCGGGCACCGGGAGGTCATCGAACATCCGGGTGCTGCGGTGATGCTGGCCATGCCCGATCCTGAGCACGTGATTCTGGTGCGCCAACACCGGGTGGCTCCGGATGGATGGATCTATGAGATTCCTGCCGGCACCCTGGACCCGGGGGAGACCCCGGAGCAGTGCGCGTGCCGGGAACTGGCCGAGGAGATCGGTTTTTCCCCAAAGCGCGTGAAAAAGGTGCTGGAGTTCTACCCCTCCCCGGGTTTTAACACGGAAATCATGTATCTGTACCTTGCCACAGAACTGGAGCCCGCTCTTGCCAAGCTGGATGAGGACGAGCACCTGGAGCCTGTCCGGCTTAGCGTCAAAGAGGCTCTCCGGATGCTCGATCAGGGCGAAATTGTCGATGCCAAGACCCTTATTGCCCTGTATTGGCTGGCGCGCCGGAA
Organism: Candidatus Omnitrophota bacterium; assembly: GCA_016929445.1. Taxonomy (NCBI): domain Bacteria; kingdom Pseudomonadati; phylum Candidatus Omnitrophota; species Candidatus Omnitrophota bacterium. The sequence goes on along the minus strand of JAFGIU010000015.1, from coordinate 4,128 downwards.
TAGCCTATAATATCCCTCTCTATATTCAGCGGAGAATCCGTGTTTTCAGCAGCCGGAGGGTGCCTGTTCGGCTGCCGGTCAGGGCCTCGCATCCCCACCAGGCTAAGTAGATAGGAGTAACGCATTATGACTCAGAAGAATACCGAGCCCGTGATCAAAGAAGTGGATAAAGAAAAAATCGAGAGAACACGTGCCTTGGATCTTGCCTTGGCTCAGATCGAAAAGCAATTTGGCAAGGGCGCTATTATGAAGCTCGGCCAGAACGCAAATTTTGATATTCCGGCCATTTCCACAGGAGCCCTCTCTTTGGACATGGCATTGGGAATCGGCGGAGTCCCGCGTTCGCGCGTAGTCGAGATCTTTGGCCCGGAGTCCGGCGGCAAGACCAGCCTTTGTCTGAGCATTGTGGCCCAGGCGCAGAAGGCCGGCGGTGTGGCCGCATTTGTGGATGCGGAACACGCCCTGGATCCGAGTTATGCCAAGAAGATCGGCGTCAACCTGGACGACCTGTTGATCTCCCAACCCGACACCGGCGAGCAGGCTCTGGAAATTACCGAGACTCTGATCCGTTCCAATGCCGTGGATGTCGTGGTCATTGACTCCGTGGCCGCCCTTGTTCCCAAAGCGGAAATTGAAGGGGAGATGGGCGACGCGCACGTGGGTTTGCAGGCCCGGCTCATGAGCCAGGCCCTGCGCAAGTTGACGGCTGCGGTGTCCAAGAGCCGAACTTGCTGCATCTTCATCAACCAGCTCCGCGAGAAGATCGGCGTCATGTTCGGGAGTCCGGAAACCACCCCGGGCGGCCGCGCCCTCAAGTTCTACAGCTCCGCGCGCATTGATTTGAGGCGTATCGGGAGCATTACCTTGGGCGACGAAATTATAGGCAATCGTGTGAAGGCTAAGGTGGTGAAGAACAAGCTGGCTCCTCCGTTTCGTGAGGCCCAGTTTGATCTCCTGTTCGGGGAAGGGGTTTCCCACATAGGCAGCATCATGGATATTGCCCAGGAAGAGGGCATCATCACCAAAAGCGGGAGCTGGTATAACTACGGTGAACAGAGGCTGGGCCAAGGCCGTGAGAACGCGCGTATCTTTTTGAAGGAAAATCCCAAACTCGCGACGGAGATTGAGAGTAAGACCCGTACCATGGCGTTGGAGACTAAATAATGTTGCGCAGGGCATTGCTGTCTGCTCTTATGCTTGCGGCATGTCCCTGCGCTTTTTCTTTTGCCAGTAATCCTCCGCCGGCTGCGCTGCAGGTGGAACAGGCATTTACGGATGTATCCGCGGAGATCGGTCCGGCTGTTGTCAGCATCAGCGTGCAGATTACGCAGCGGATCCCGGTCTACCGGTCTTACGGGGACCGGTACGGCAGGGACCCTCTGCTGGATCGTTTCTTTGAAGAGTTTTTCGGCATCCCCTCGGAGAGGGAGTTTACCCGGGTGGGCCTGGGTTCCGGCGTGATCATTGATACAGAAGGCCACATTCTCACCAATGAACACGTGGTCCAGGGTGCGGACCGGATCACAGTGACTCTGGGGGATGGCCGGGAGTTTGAGGGCACTGTCAGCGGAGTGGATTCGCGCACGGATTTGGCGGTGGTGAAAATCGATGCCGGAAATCTTCCTGTGGCCCGCCTCGGGGATTCGGATAAGGTGCGCATCGGCCAGTGGGCTATTGCCGTCGGCAACCCCTTTGGATTTGCGGTGCTCAACCCCGTTCCCACGGTGACCGTGGGTGTGGTGAGCGCGGTCAATCGCAGTCTGCCGCAAACAGGCTCGCGCAACCGCAATTATGTGGGATTGATCCAGACCGATGCCTCCATCAATCCGGGCAATAGCGGCGGCCCGCTGGTGGACATCTACGGCCAGGTGATCGGGATCAATGTGGCGATCTTCAGTACCTCCGGAGGTTCCGAGGGGATTGGTTTTGCCATCCCCATCAATATGGCCAAGCGGGTGCTTGACGATCTCAAGCAAGGCAATGAGATCCTCTACGGGTGGCTGGGAGTGCAGATCCAGAATGTGGATCAGGAGTTGGCCGACTATTTTGGCCTGCCGGACACGCAGGGGGTGATGGTCGTCGAAGTGCTTCCGGGCGGACCTGCGGTAAAAGCGGGATTGGCGGCCGGTGACGTGATTCGCGAATATGACGGGCACAGGGTCACGGATGTGTCTTCGCTGATCGAACGCGTCAACATGACCCAAGTGGGCTCCAGTGCGGCTTTGCAAGTGTACCGGGAGGGGCGGAGCTTTGGGATTTCGGTAAATATCGGAGTGCGGCCTGAGCAGGCGGCGCTTCTGGAAGAAAAAATGGAATCCGCCCAGGAGTTGATGTCGGACACCTGGTATGGAATTCGTGTTGTGGAAATGACGCCGGATGTGCGCGCGGCTTACGCGGTCCAGGAAGAAAGCGGAGTCGTCGTTGTAGAGGTCGAGCCCGGGTCTCCCTGTGACAAGGCGGGGCTCCAAGTGGGGGATGTTGTACGCGGAGTGGATCGCCGTTCCGTGTCCACGCTTGAGGAATTCCGCAGGGCCGTCAAGGAGTGTTCGGACAAGGCTCTGATTCGGACAGGCTACGGCTTTGTGCTTGTGAAATCCGGCGAATAACCCACCCGGTCCAATGCCCGAAGAGACGAACGACACATCAATGGAAAAAGCGCGCAGCGTGGCTTTGCGTCTTTTGAAACGGCGGCCCCGCAGCCGCTGGGAGCTCCAGAGTTCCCTGCAGGGGCGGGAATACAGCGCTCCTGTCCAAACGCAGGTCTTGGACGAACTCGAAAAGGCCGGTCTGATTGACGACGAACGCTTTGCGCGTTATTGGACGGAGCACCGGGTTCTCGAAAGACAAACGGCGTTGCGGGCCATTGAAACGGATTTGCTTCAAAAGGGATTGGACGAGGCCTTGGTTCAGAAGACTTTGAGCCGGGTTGCCGCAGACGTGGACGAAAGACGTTTGGCCAGCGAATGGGTGGAACGCTGGCGCGCATTGCTCTCGGGCTCTGAGACGGACAAGGACCGGGCGCGTTGGAAACGGCGTCTGATGCAAAGAGGATTTTCGGAAGAAGATATTAACGCCGCACTGTCATTCCCGCGAAAGAGGGAATCTACTTGAAAGCCTGAAACAACTGGATCCCCGCCTGCGCGGGGATGACAAATTACTATGAACACAAACGAAATCCGGACACGCTATCTGAAATTCTTTGAAGCCAAAGGGCATCGCAGGCTGCCCAGCGACTCCCTTGTGCCGGAGAACGATCCCACCCTGCTCTTCACCGGCGCGGGTATGAATCAGTTTAAGGCCCAATTCATGGGCGAAATCACGGATTACACGCGCGCGACCACCAGCCAGAAGTGCCTGCGCACAGGCGATCTGGAAAATGTGGGTAAGACCTCCTCGCATCACTCCTTTTTTGAGATGCTGGGCAATTTCAGTTTCGGGGACTATTTCAAGGAAGAGGCCATTCGCTGGGCTTGGGAACTCCTGGTCGGGGACTTCAGGATTGATCCCGCGCTTCTGTGGATTTCTGTCTACGAACAGGACGAGGAGGCTTACAGGATCTGGAAAGAGCAGATTAAGGTGCCGCAGGACCGCATCCTCAAGCTCGGCCCCAAAGAAAATTTTTGGCCTGCGGATGCGCCGGACAAAGGGCCGAACGGGCCTTGCGGCCCTTGCTCCGAGATCTTCTTTGACCGGGGAGAGGCCAAAGGCGAGGAGCGTTTGGTAGAAATCTGGAACTTGGTCTTTACCCAGTTTGACCGTAAAGACGGCGGAGCCCTGGACCCGCTTCCGAACAAAAACATCGATACAGGAATGGGTCTGGAGCGCATGGCTGCGGTCATGCAGGGGGTGGACACGAATTTTGAAATTGATCTGTTTGCCCCGATCCGGCAACGCATTTTGAAGCTGGCCGGCGGCGCAGGACTCCGGGAGCTCGGCCCCAAGGTGAGGGATCTCAATGCCATTGCCGATCATGTGCGGGCGGCTGCCTTCTGTATCAGCGACGGAGTGATCCCCGGGAATGAAGGACGCGGGTATGTGATCCGCAAGCTTATCCGCAAGGCGGCGTGGCACGCGCGCATGCTGGGTGTTGAAGGACTTTTTCAGTCCGAAGTGGCTGCAGCCGTGGTC
>JAFGIU010000014.1 GCA_016929445.1 Candidatus Omnitrophota bacterium | reverse complement strand
GTCAATCCCCAGGGAAACTTCTTCCCCCTGGCGCAGAATCATAAAAGGGTAGAGCCGGCAGTCCAGCGGACGCTGTTCATAAACTTTACAGTGATGCGAGGGGCGATCGAGCTGAGGGCAGGCGTAGCAGGCTTCACCCGGCTTGGCTGCGGGGTCTTTTTGAGGGGTGTATTCCGGAGGCGCCCAATCGCTGTGCGGCTCTTGGAAGCGGCAGCAAGCCCGGCAGTCCAAGCAGTACCCGCCGGGGAGCAGAGAATCAAGAAACGGAAGAGGCCAGGAGTTCATCATAGAAGCGGCGCCGGTTATTCACAATAGTCTCGCGCCGGTGGTTTTGCAGAGCCAACTGCCTGCAGGCTGCTCCCAGGCGATCGGCCAACTGCGGGTTGTCCAAGAGCTCCAACACATGCTCTGCTACTGATTCCGTGTCATACTCCTTGCACAAAAATCCCGTTTCCCCGTTCCGTATAAGCTCGCCGTGCCAATCCACATCATAAGAAATAACCGGGCGTCCGGCGCAGGCTGCCTCAGCCAGACTATTCCCCGCCATCAACCCCAGATTCACGGCAGCATTCTTGCGGAACTCCGCGACCTCCGCATGCGGACGAACACCCAGGAAGCGCACATACTCCTCTAAGCCATCGGACTGGACCCTTTCCTCCAAGGTCTTGCGTTCCGGGCCGTCTCCCACAATCAGAAACACGACATCTTTGCGTTTGGAGATCACCAGCCCGGCCACCTCAATGACATCGTCAATATAATTTTCTTTGTTCAATCTCCCGACGTGGACAACCCAGGGCCTATCGGACAATCCTTGCGCGGACACAAAGTCCGGATCCACGGGACTCAAAAAGGCTGCCGTCTCAATGCCAAAGCGATCTACCCGAATCCGGTCCTTGCGCGCCCCGGATTGAACAGCGTCCTCAGCCAAATTCTGAGACCGGGCCATAACCCGATCTGCCCGCTTCAAAACAAAACTCTCCAACTTTTTGGCCAGCCCACGGGACCCGGCAATAGTGGGAAAGAGCACGGTCGGCCCTTCCAAGCGGTAGCGAAGATCCGCGGGAGTTCTCAAGGAAACACAGAACGGCAACCGGAAGCGCCGGGCCAAAAGCCATCCCACAAAACCCCCGAAGTACGGATCATGGGTCTTGAGAATGGAAATGGGGTGGGTTTGAATCAGGACAGCACACTGACGATACAATTCGGCCAAATACAAAAGCTTGCGCAGGCCGTTCAGACCCCGGGATTTCATCCAAAGATGCTTCTCGGTGCCGACCTCATAGACCGTGTGGCGCTCGTTGACTTCGACAACTTGGGACTTTTCAGTGGGAAAGTGGAAAGAGTAGACGTGATCAAAGTAGCCGTCCTCATCCCGGTCAAACAAAATCTGCATGGCTTTGGCACGCCTCAAGTGCTCCAAAGACGTGGGCATAAAACAAAGCAGAGTGCGTGGGTGGGATTCGGGCATACGTGTCAGATGGAGCTGACCGGCAACGGATCTCCGGCTGAAATCGCCTCGTCAATCTCTGTAGGGATCTGATCCATTATCTGGCCCTCTGCCTTCCGCAACGGCGGGGCATCATAACCTGAGCAGAGCTTGCAGATGGAAGCCCCTTCAGAGGACAAGAACACTTCGCGGAACTTTTGATACTTGGGGCCGTTCCAAATGGATTCCCAAGTCACTCCTTCTTCGGAAAGATCCCCCAGAGGATAGGTCAGCGGATCATAGGCATGGGTCAGTCCCTGTCCGTTATCCGCCCGGCGCGGCAGCTCAATCCCGCAACAGGGAGAGACCTTCCCGTTCCACTGAATGAGAGAACTAAACCAAGGCAGGGCACAACGCTGGGCTCCGTCCTTGGGAACCAGGCGGCCCTCTGCCATGGCCTCCGCGTCATAGCGGCTGAATTGGGGATCATCCGAAACAAAGCGGTTTGCCTGGCCCATATCCCAGACAATCGTTGGGCACACAAAGAGACTGTCCACTTCCATTTCCAGAGCCAAATCCACCACCTCATCAACCTGATGTTGATTGTGCTTTTGAACCACAAAATCGACCAAAACCCGGGGCGTTTGGGAACCCAGTTTTTTCTTGGCAGCCACCAGGGCTCTGATATTGCTCAGAACCAAATCCAAATCTCCGCCCACCCGGTACACGGAGTGAGTCTCCTGAGTCACCCCTCCGATCGCAATCCCGAGTTCATCCAGCCCGGAGCGCACCACTTGCTCCGCATCAAACATCGTACCGTTCGACGCCATGGTCACCACAATGCCGCGGGCCTTGGCCAATCGAATCATTTCGTAGATGTTCTTATTGAGGAAGGGCTCACCCGTGCCGTAGAGCAAGATGTTATTGGCGTACTTCCCGATCTTGTCCAGAACCGTCCGGTAGAGTTCCAGGCTCATGATGCCCTGGGCCCTCTCAATCGTACCGATTCCGGTTTTGCAAATGGGGCACTTCAGATTACACACATTTGTGGGCTCGATAGTGTAGTTCGTGGGAATCCCGAGGCTCTTGGTATGTCCCATGCGCATGGACCAATTGGAAAAGAGGAAATGCTTCTCCCCCTTGATATTCGTGCGCACACGCCACCATTCCCGCTGCAGATCCTTTTGCTCTAGAACACGCTCGACTCCGTTGGACTCAACAAAACGGGCTTTCGGAATCCGGGTGCGCAAAGCAAACTGCATCCACACTGCCTGTTTGAGTCCCTGAAGCCCCCCTGTAAAACAAATGAGCTCATCAAATCCTTGCGCCCTGACCGGATCGAGAACAGCCGCAGAAAAAATATCTTTAACCCGGCCCACTTTACGGGAAGACTCCTGGGGAAAGGTCCAACAATTCCGGACAGAAGGCAGGGCCTTGGCGTGTTCTCCGAGCGAATGCCGCAGCAGAAGGGACAGCCCGGCCTCAGGCTCTTGCCTCCGGATCTTCTTAAACCAGAATTCGAGCAGGTGGGGATCCGGCGAATAGCACAGAATCAAGATTTTCTTCATTTCCTAAACCCATTCTGTGAAAGATAGATACGTCTCTTTGGGATCCCGGTCAAACAAGGGGCCGACCGGATAGGGTAGAGTAACTCACAACTCTTGCGGAGGCAAGCGCAGCGCGATCTCCGAGGGCACACCCCTCACACCTAAAGCATTGACCGAGGCGACCCCGAGACGATTCTCGCCGGGTTCCAAAAACCAATGCACTTGAGGTTCTTCCAAAAGCCGCGTTTCGCCGTTGAGCTCCACCGCGAAATGGCTGAAATTCGGTGTATAGGTCTGCAGAGAGATTGTCAATTCAGGCAGGCCTGATTGAGACTTGGCTACGGCTTGTACGAGCACCCGTGTACGATTGAGCGGCCAATACAGATCCTGACGCTCTGCAGTCTCATGCGCAAAACAAATGCGTCCGTCCACCTCCTCATCCATCCACTCCAGGGTGTTCACGTATACATTCCCCTTGGGATGCCACCGCGGGTACCGGATGTACAAATCATTGCGCATGCGCACTGCAAGCTCATAGTAGAGGGATAAATACTTCCGGCGCAAAGCGGGTTCGTCTAAGGAGCCCGGCACAGATCCGCGAAGCTCCAGTCCCGGCGTGTCCTTTAACAAGGCTTCATGCAAATCCATTGCAGACAAAGGGCGGCCTGCGTGCTCATAGTGCACGTTCTGATCCGGATCCATCACCACCCAGGAATCCCACTCATTGGACCACACCTCAGCCACCACATGACCGCGCCCCTCCCGCTGCTCAAGAGTAACTGCGCGCGCCTGAGCGCCGATGGCCGCAGCGCACTGCACATACGTGTAACTCGCTTCTCCGCAGAGAAAGCGATCCCCGGCAGCCGCACGCTCCAAAATCTTGTCTGCCTCAAAATTGCCCAAATGCACAGGCTCGTTGGGGGTGGGGCCGTGCTCCCACTGCGCGTGAATCCATTCACGAAGACCTACGAGCCCGTCAAAATCCGGCTGGGTCTGGAATCGCTCCAACTCATACGACTCTCTGAGTTGGCTCAGACGGGGATTCCCGGCAGACTCGTAGGAGAAATACCGCGCCGCTCCTTTGGGCAGAACCTCCTCAGGCATCTTGAGGGAAAGCAGTTCGATTCCCGCAGTCTTCAGCCGGGCCCCCAAGTCCTTTGTGCCAACCGGAAACTCCCCGGCCGGTCCCATGGGAACAGGCTCCTCAAGCAAAGCCAGAGGATCGTACAGCTCATGAGCCCTTTCCAAAACCACGGAGGTCCAGACTTTGGCAGGAATAATCCATATGTTCCAAGTGAGGGCCCCAACACTGACAAACAGAGCAGGAATCAATACAATGGGGAATTTCTTGCGGCTGAACATGCAGATACAAAGTCTCCTTCAGATGGCCCAGTGTAGCACTCGCCTTCTAATTATGATAGGGTCCCAAGCATGAGAACGAAGACCTGTTTTCCCCCCATTCGTATTTGGATCCTGTTCTTTACTCTGTGTATTTTTCTCTTGTCCGGCCCCCCGGTGCTCTCCTGGTTCAGCGCCCCGGATCCTGTCCGGATCAGCCGGACCGAAGAGCACTTTGATGCCGGAGCACTCTCGAACCCGGAGCGTTTTGAGTCGAAGGGTTTTATCGCGGCTGAGC
>JAFGIU010000013.1 GCA_016929445.1 Candidatus Omnitrophota bacterium | reverse complement strand
GGCGTGTCCGCCTGCGCGACCTGCGACGGCTTCTTTTTCCGTGAAAAGGAAGTGGCTATTGTCGGCGGCGGGGATAGCGCGATGGAAGAAGCGATTTTTTTGACCAAGTTTGCCACCAAGGTGACAATTATTCATCGCCGCGATGCGCTGCGCGCTTCCAAGATTATGCAAGACCGCGTTCTGGCTCATCCCAAAATTGAAGTGGCGTGGAATTCTGTGATCGAAGAAATCGTGGGCGAGCCCGCGACCGGGGTGAGCGCTCTGATTCTTAAAGACACTCAAACAGGCGAGACGCGTGAGTTTCCGGTCCAGGGTGTCTTTATGGCTATCGGCCACAAGCCCAACACGCAAATTTTCAAAGGCCAGGTGGAGATGGACGAAAAGGGCTATATCAGAACCAAAGCCGGAAGGTCTCACACCAGTGTGGAAGGGGTCTTTGCCGCGGGGGACGTGCAGGACTCGGTTTACCGCCAGGCCATTACTGCCGCGGGTTCGGGCTGTATGGCCGCGATTGATGCGGAGCGATGGCTGGAGGCGACGGGTGCTTCGCCGGAGTGACGCGCAGGCGTCATGGCGAGCGGAGCGCGGCCATCTGTGCGGGACATAGATTGCTTCGCGGAGCCTGCCCCGAGCGTGGCGTGGGGGCCGCAATGACGGAGCCTTCGCTCGGGATGACGAATACTTTGTTTGGAATAACACGGAGAGGATCCTATGCCCGACTACATCAAAGTCTGTTCAATTAAAGAACTGCCCGAAGGCCAGTGCAAGACCGTGAAATGCGGTGAGACCGAAGTGGCGGTTTTCCATGTGAAGGGGCAGTACTATGCTATCGGCAATACGTGCCCGCACATGGGCGGGCCGCTCTGCGAAGGCGAAGTCGAGGATCAAGAAGTGGTGTGCCCTTGGCACGGGTGGAGCTTTGATTTGGAGAGCGGCGTGTCTCCGGTGAACCCCAATGCCTCGGTTCCGGTCTTTAAAGTCAAAATCGAAGGCGAGGATGTCCTGGTGTCAGGCACCGGTGCCTGACACCCGTGCCTGGCACCGGTGCCTGGCACCGTGAAACTCACTGTGGCTGCGGCTGTGATCCGGGATGGTACGCGGATTTTAATAAGTAAGAGACGTTCCGGAGATCACATGGGGGATTGCTGGGAGTTTCCCGGGGGCAAGTGCGCTCCAAACGAGACGTTGGAGGCCTGTGTAATCCGGGAGATCCGCGAAGAGCTCGGCGTGGATATTGAGATCGAACGCTTTCTGCTCCGCAGCATCTATTCCTACCCGGAGCACGTCGCTGACCTGCATTTTTACCTCTGCCGTCTAACGTCAGGGAGCCCCCGGGCTCTGGGATGCGCGGCCTGGGCCTGGGCAGAGCAAAAAGAGCTTACCCAGTATTCCTTCCCTCCGGCCAATCAGGCTGTCTTGGAGTGGTTAGCACATAATTCTGCCTTATCTTGATCCAAAGTACTCCATGATACGGTTTGGTTTTGCTGCAAAATATGATAATTTACATAAATTAATAAAGTACTGTTAGAATTTTTTGATACGCCCCGTTTTCACGTCGTTCCTCCTCCCCCAATGACTCCAAAATTCAGCCTGAAACTCCCTTTTCTCAGTGAAAGAAATATTTACTACTAAGTCCTGATATTTCAACAGGTTAAAAGTCAAGAAAATGTTGGCTTCCGTCTTGACTCTGCCCCTTGTATCGGATATATTTTAATTAAGCTTTTAAACATCGTTGGTAAGTCCGATTCGGGGAGAGTACCAAAATTCAACTGCACGCCATGTATAGAGGAAAGCTCTTTTGCCCCTTCGACCAAGCGGGAAGCGGGGTAGGGGGTTTTCCGTCTGTGACCGGGAGTGATGCCCTTGCTGCAGCGTAATCAGCACGGATTCAGACTTTGGATTCGCCTTGTGGCCTTAGTCATCGCCGAGGTTTTTGTGTGGACCTCTTGCGGCGCTGCCGAGGCCGCTCCTGTGGGCAATCGTCTTTTCCGGCAAAACCTGGCTCAGGTGGAACATGCCGCAGACGCGCGCCAGGCTCCTCAGGCCCAGGCCATCAACCGGAACCGCAAAGGCTCTGGTGTGCCTTCACGGTCCTATGCCATGGCCGGCGGCTTCCGCTTTCCCTCCGAGTTCGGCCGCGTGGTGGAATTCAATCTTCCCGAAGCCGATCCGAACACCGGCAAGAATGCGCCGGTGGTTTTTCATTTTCAGGACCTGCACGCGCACCCCGAAGCCCAAGCCAATGCCGCGAAAATTCTCAAGCATCTTTACCAGGAGTACGGGCTGTCCCTGATCGGCTCGGAAGGTGCAGCCGGTTCAGTGGATCTCACTCCCTTTGCCACGGTTCCCAAGGAAAGCGACCTGCGCACCCAAGTAGCGAACGTGTTTTTGCAAGCCGGTGAGCTCACGGGTGAAGAATATTATCTGATCACCGAGCGGCCGGCGATCGCGCTCTGGGGCGTGGAAAAGCCCGAGCTCTATGCCCTGGATCTCATCCATTACGGCCGGGCCATGGCCTACCGCGAACAGGCCGGGCCGTATCTGGACGAAGTGGAGCGCGTGCTCGATGTCCTCAAGAAGAAGATTTTCCCCGTGGCCCTTCAGGAGTTGGATGAAAAAATCCGCCTTTTTGAAAAGGGCCAGCTCTCCCTCGAACCCCTGATCCGGCATTTGTCCCTGCTGGCCCAGAAGAACGGCCTTTCCTTGGAAGGCGCCTACCCCTCCCTCTCAAGGATGGCCCGCGTCATTGAGTTAGAGCCGCAGCTGGACACCGAAGCCGTGCAAAAGGAAGTTTCCAACTTGCTGTCCCGGGTGACACAGCAGTACCAGACGGCGGGCGAGACTCCCAAGATGAAAGAGCTCCTGGAACTTAGCGTGAATTACAAGAGCGGGGACATCACGCCGCTGGTGTATTACGGCTACCTGATGAGTTTGGTGCCCGGAGCCGAAGAAGGCTTTCCGGCCACCCGCACCTACATCGAGTACTTGGAAATGAGCGAACGGATTCGCGCAGCAGAACTTTCGGTGGAGATCCAGACTTTGCAGCTCGCGCTCAGAGATGCGCTCTATACGGACGGCACTCAACGCACGCTCGGCCAACTGGACCAGGACCACCGCCTGCTGCAAAAGCTTTTTGCCCTGGAACTCAATGCCCCGGAGTTTCAGCAGGTCCAAGAAAGCGTGAGCCGGCTCAGCGTGAAGGCAGTCCAACCCTTTATCCAGACCATGGCCCTCAAGTACGGCATTGATACGCAACTGGTGTTTGATTCCGCACTCATTGATCAGCGCCTGGCGCAGCTCATGGAATTTTACGAAGTGGCTCACCAGCGCGACCGTGCCATGGTGGAAACCCTCCGCGCCCAAATGCGGCAGCAAGGGGTCCAGACGGCTGCCCTGATTGCGGGCGGGTATCATACCGAAGGCATGCTGGAGCTCTTGCGGCGCGAACGCGTGGGCTATGTGGTCATTGCTCCCAATGCCAAGGCGCCCATGGACGAGACCCAGTACAAGCGGCTTCTTTTCGGGGAGCCCATGAGCATCAATGAGCTTTTGGCCTCTGCCGATAAGAATTTTGCGCCCCGGGCTCTGCGCCTGCCGCTGATGAGCGGGGGATTTCTCAAAGATCTTCTGGCTTTGACATCCGGCTTTGCCACGATTCGGGATGCGGTGAGCAATTTCGAGAAAGCAGGTTTGGGGGATTGGCTGCCCTATGTCTTTACGCTGAAGGACGAAGACGCCTGGAAGAAGCCCTATACCCGGTGGGCTGTTCAGTCGATCTATGAGATGACAGCGGCATTGATTGAACACTCGAGTCCGGATGATTTGCGTCTTCGCGCCCCGTGGCTCCAGCAGTCCTTCAATGAGTTAGTCACCCGTATGTTTGAAGCTGCCCAGATCGAGTTGCCTGCTGATTTGGGGCAGTGGACTGCCGTAACCGATCCGGAGCAGATGGCGTTTCTGGCTCCTGAGCTGGCCGGGAAAGTGGATGCGCTCTT
>JAFGIU010000012.1 GCA_016929445.1 Candidatus Omnitrophota bacterium | reverse complement strand
AGCTTCCGCCACAAGGCGTGGCGGATGCGCCATGAAGTATGGCGCACAGTTGGCAGACAATTCAATTCTTTTGGAGCCAGCGTAGCTCAGTTGGCAGAGCAACGGTTTCGTAAACCGTAGGTCAAGAGTTCGACTCTCTTCGCTGGCTCCAGTTTTACCTGCCGTCATTGCGAGCGTTAGCGAAGCAATCTGTGTTTCGCCTTCCTTAGCTGAAAACCCACGATTAATCCTCAAGGAAGAGCACATTGTGGCGTGCTGGAAGGATGGGCCGGTATTGAAGCTTAGGCAGATTGGCGAGTTGACTCTTCAAACGTGTATCCAAATGCGCTGAGGTCTTCGGCGTAGACTCTTCCGATAATTTCTTTTGTTTCTTCGTCGTAATATTCTTGGTAGGGTTTGTGGGAAGTCTTGTTTAGGTGGGGTAATTCGACCTCGATGTCCAGCCGTTTACAGATATTTGCAAAATCCTCGTTTATGTTTTCCAGTTTTCCCACGTAATCAGCAAAGATTTTGCCTTCCGGATTCTTGAGCCAGCATACCTGTGGGTTGCAGTGGCTGAGGCCCTTGACGTGATAGGGGCCTACTGGAGGAAAAGCCCGGTCTTGCAATAGATAAGCAAAAGTTCTGAAGGAGAGATTGTTGGGGATCCATTCCACCCGTTTGAGGTACCCCCAGAGAGATATTGCGCGGTCGTAGGGGTTCCGGACGAATGCGAACTTGAATGAACGTTGGTGGAAGCCCTCGGAAATAAGCCCCAAGTCAAAAAGACTCCAATAGGACTGGTGCCCGAAGGTCACAAGGCCCTTCTGGCAGAAACAAAACCGGACTTCCCAGGGGTCTCTTAGCTTTGGACAATGATATTTTTGCAGGGCTGTCCAGACGCTCGATCCGGCGGATTTGGGAATCCACAGGAAAACCGCTTGTTCGCGCTTGGGGCCTATCCAGGCACTATAGGCTTTCTGAAGACCTAGGGGCATGAAGGCGCGGTAGCCATGGAAGAGGGCCAGATACATTGCATAGCGAGGATTGAGATTGTCAGCGTATCCAACAATGTCCAAGGAGAACTCTCTGTAATGGGGCGTCGCAAACAGGGTAACCCCGGCCACCAAAATACAGTAGCGAAGCCTTTTTATCAAGGGGGGCACGCTTTGCTAAAGCGGTGTTGGCAGAAGTGCTGGACGGGTGTGCTGGCCCTTTTGGCATTTTCTTTCTACAATGGACCTGTTGGCTTGAGAATTCCTGCGAAGAAGATGAACTGTGAGAAATCCCATCTCAAAACCAAATAAGTGGCAAGCCCTCAGGATCGGATTCCTGGCTCTTCTGGTGACTCTTGTTGTCTTGGAGCTGGGGATTCGAGCGGGAGACCTGTTCCTGGGCAGGGGCTTCTTCTCTCAGCACCGGAACGAACTGGCACGTGTTCGCAGGCCGCTCATTCCTTTTCGCACAAGCGGTTTTGATTTGTATTGTGAAGAGGGAGGCGTGCGCTGCATCTCTTCTGCGGACGGGGATGCCTTTTATCCTCTGCAAAAGCCGGAGGGTACTTTCCGGATTGTGTGTTTCGGCGGATCCACTACGGCCAAAGATCCCAATGGCCGGCACTACCCGGCCTTGCTTGAGCAAGAACTCCGGTCCCGTTTGGGGACGGATAAGATTGAAGTCATCAATGTGGGGGCTGCGGGCTATGCCACCCCGCATTCGCTGATTCTTTTGGAATTGGATGTGTTGTCCTGGGAGCCGGATCTGATTATCCTCAGCCACAATATCAATGACCTCTCAGCCCAGTATTGGCCGGGCTTTACTTTTGACTACTCGAACAAGTTCCGGAATAAGTACTATGGAATTCCGGACTACGAGTCGGTCTATACCGCCACCAACGCTTTGTTTCAACACTCGCAGCTCTATTGGTTTGTGTGGCACCGGATAAATCTGCTGAAGCAGAAGTGGATTATGGCGTCCACAAAGACAAGTGGCCAGGCCGAAGCCAAGCTGACCCGGCGTTCCTATGGTTTGGAGCCGGATCCTGTCGCGGTGGAGGTCTTTAAACGCAATCTGAGGTCCTTTGTGACATTGGCCAAGGCTAACAGAATCCCGTGTGTGTTGGGCACGCAGCCTCTGGAGCCAAGTGAAGAGTATTTCAGACGGCACGTTGCCTTTAAGCCCTATAACGACACTGTGATTTATCCTTTGCATGAGGAGTTCGTGGCCCACCATCAGGCGTACAACCAGGCGATTCACGAGGTGGCCTCTGAAATGGGTCTTGTGTGTGTCGACAATGAGGCGGTTTTTGGAGGAAGGCGGGAGCTGTTTCTCGACTATGTGCACTATCTCGAGCCCGGCTTTCGGTTGCTCGCCCAGGATTATGCAGACGCCATTCTGGAAAATCGCTTTGTTCCCTCCGACTAAGACGCTATGATTTATCCTGCTTTAAATCTGCTATCCGGATAAGGAGTCGGGTCGATTGCTCTAAGGCCTATACTCACTTAAAATAAGGAAGTATTGACCCAGGTTGCCATCCGGCTGTATCCGGCCGATTTTCTCGGAGACTTTAAGAATGCGGATCAAGGGAATTCTTCTAGCTTTAATTCTTATGGGTGTTGTAGTCTTGTCCTCCCTCAATTTCTGGGTGCTCCTTAAGATGAACCGTACGCAGATTGAGTCCTTCAGGGAGCATGCGGTCCACTTGTCCTGGGGGCGCAGGCTCCGGAATGCCGTTGGACTGAAACCCCGCACTTTTGTCAGAGAGAATCTGAACACGACGGAACTGCCTGTTTTTGATTTGAATATTAAGCCCAAGGCCCTAAATCTTCTTAAGAGTGAAATTCCCTCCTTAAATTCCGAGGTGTTGGTCATGCCCGAGAAGTCCTGGGCCAAGGGGCAGCTCGTTATTGACGGAGAAGAGTACCAGGTTAAGGTCCGGTTTCGAGGGGACAACTATTGGCATTGGGGGAAGCCTCAAAAATCCTGGCGGGTAAAGTTCCCCAAGGACCATCTGTATCATGGAATCCGGAAGCTCAATATCAACAATCCAAAGTCCGTGGATATTATGAGCGAAGTTTTGGTCACTGAATTGGCCAAGGCCATGGGCTTGCTCACTGCGGAAATGTTTTTTATTCATATGCGCCTAAATGGTCAGTACCAGGGCGTTCAAGTGGGATTTAGCCAGCCGGACAAATCCTTCTTGGAATATTCCGGGAGGCCCCGGGGGGATGTTTACGGAGAAATTGCGCATATCGCGGCCCTCTGGAGAGACCCCAGTGCATGGCGGAAATATGCGTCTGCAGAGGGCCGGGAAGGTGATTTCACCCCGATTATCTCCCTGTTGAATGTGCTCAACGACACGGATGGGGAGAGCTTCAAGAGAGAGATTCCCAAGATTTTGGATATGGAGACTTTTCTGACTTGGGTGGCGCACGCGTCTCTTGTAGGGAGCACGCATCAAAACAGGCACAATATCAAACTTTACTTTGACCCGGTCTTGAGGCGCTTTGAACCGATTCCTTGGGATGTCAAAGGGCTGGGGGCTCAGATGGATTGGGAATACTCGAGCCTATTTTTGCCGCTTGACTACATCCACCACCGGTTAATGTACCGGATACTCTTGATCCCCGAATTCCACCACCGCCGGGATGAGATCTTGTGGAGGGCCGTAAACGGCCCTGTTTCGGAAGCAAAAACTCTTCAACTGGTGGAGGAGATGCACCGGAAGATCAAGCCGGACGTGTATGCGGACCCTCTGAAAGACTATTTTTACAACAAGAAGCTCTATGAGGACTTTTACTCCAACAAGACCTTTGAGAAGAGCGTGGCCAGCTTGAAGCAGATTGTGAAGAAAAAGCATCAGCAGATTCGAAAAGAACTTGGCAGGGCGAATTTCAACTTCATCTATAAGGAAGAGACGGAAACGGTGCCGGTGGAGTGGCAGGGCGCGGATTGGGACTTGTTAGGGGGCTTCAGGCTTAGCAGCACGGACAAAGTCTCTGTGCGGCTGCAAGGGCTGACTCTGCAAAGCGCTGTTGCGCAGACTGAGAATCCGCGGGCATATCAATTGGTTCGCGATACAAACAGGAACGGCCGCTTGGATGATTCGGACGAAGGTCTTCCGACTGCCGCCGGCCTGGAGACCATTGAAGAAATCCGGCGGCTCAGGCTGGCTACAGATTCCGTGGTCTTAGCCGGGGTGATACCCCCTGCAGGGACGCCCAGTCTGGACGAACGGCTCAGGGATGTGCCTGAGCTGAGCTTGTCCGGCCAAGTGCTGCTGGCCGGAGCTTGTTTTGCAGACTATTTTCTTCTCGGTGAGGGCCGGCTGGGTAATGAAGGATGGACCTTGGCTGTTGGAGATGAAGCAGTGGACGTGTTGAATGCAGTGACCGGAGAGCGCATTCCCTCCACCTGGCAGGAGGGAGATGAGCTGCATTCAAAGACCTTTCTGGCGAAAAGGGAGCTGCTCAAGGAAAGCTATCCGGCATCCGGCAAGTCAGAGGAGAGTGCTGAGCCTGCTCTGCCAAAGGCGCCCTTGGTTTGGGGGCCGGGAGAAGTCGTTTTGAATGAAGACACTCTCTTGCCTGAGGGATCTCATTTAGAGATAAGCCCCGGAACAGAGCTATTCTTAGCTCCGGGCGTTTCTGTGCTTATCCCTGAAGGGACCTTAAGCGCGTTGGGGACTCAAACTGCCCCCATTCATATTGGTCCTCGTGATGCCGGGACAAACTTCGGGGTCTTTGCCGTCCGCAACAGTACCCAGAGGAGCCGTCTGGACCACGTCAGTTTTGCAGGGGGTTCAGAGGACACTTTGGAGGGCGTTTTCTATTCAGGCGCAGTCTGTTTTTACAATGCTTCCGCAGATTTTACCAATTGCCGGGTTCAGGATTCCCAAGGAGATGACGGCCTCAATTGCAAGTACTCGAGTTCTGTGGTGAGGAATTGCTATTTTGAAAACAACAGCGCTGATTCTATTGACTTTGATTACTGTCAGGGCTCGATAGAAGACTCTGTGTTTGAGAACTCAGGGAATGACGGAATCGATTTATCCTACTCAACGACCTATTTGTCAGGCAATATCATAAAAGGGATCGGCGATAAGGGGGTTTCCGTAGGGGAGAAATCCAATATAGAGATAGATAACCACTATATTGAGCGGGCTGAAATCGGGGTGGCGGTCAAGGATCTCTCCACTGTGAGGATTTTGTATTCCACCATAGCCCAAAGTGCGGTGGGTATCTCGCTCTATCAGAAAAAGGCCTATTTTGGCGGGGGGAGTGTGAGGGTGGAGAATTCCGTACTGGCCGGCAATCAAATGGATATTTCCCAAAGTGAGGACTCCAAAGTTGAATTGGTCTCAACATTAACGGGCGTTGGGGCTGAGAGGCTCAGTGCGGACGGGTTCCTGAAAGATTCGGGGGACGGAGTTTCCCAGGGGTACAAAGGAAATCACTGATCGATGGAAAAGCTGCACTTTAGAAGACATGAATTTAAGTACTTGATCCGTCCGGACCGCTATTCCCAGCTTTGGCGGGAGTTGAAGCATTTCATGCTGCGAGACGCGCATATGCAAGAAGACATCCCCTACACGGTGAATAGTATTTACTTTGACAGTGACGACTACAGCGCCTATTGGGAGAAGCTCTGGGGCGTTAAGACAAGGAAGAAGTTCCGGATCCGGACCTATGCAAAGCACTTTAATTCTAAGACACCGATTTTTCTGGAGTGCAAAGGCAAACAAAATGAGTTCGTGGTCAAGGACCGGGTGGTGATATCCTATGGCCAATTGCACAGCTTACTGGAGGATCCCGAGCCCTTATGGGCCTTGGCTGCCAAGGGAAAACTCCACAAGCTTTTGAGCGAATTTCTTGTCCAAAAAGTCAGGAGGCGTTTGAAGCCGGTTGTTTATGTAATATACAACCGCCTCGCTTACCAGGGGCGTTTTGATCCGAGATTCAGGGTGACCTTTGATTCCCGGGTCAAGGCATTACCCTATCGGGGCTATTTGTCTATGGATGCGGATCAGAAAGCAGGGGACACGGATATTACGGGTTACCGTGTATTGGAAAGCAAATTTAGGGGCCATTTGCCCGCATGGTTCGGGCAGGTGGTGAAAGACTATGAGCTTTCCAGAGTGCCTGTTTCCAAGTATGTGCATGCGATTAACGGTTGTGGATTGGAATCCGATCCGGACCGGTATTGTTTCTTAAGCCAGCTTTTGGCTGAAATACGCCGGAAGAAGAAGTGCAGAGCTCATAGAAAAGGAACGGCTGTTCCGGAAGTGACAAGGGAACGGGTGTTTCAATAAAAAGGCGGAGGAAATCGTGCTCGACAATTTATTAACGGCCAGCCAGGGCGAATATTCGGTGTTTACTGTGTTGTTCGTCCTGACATTGGCGCTAGTCCTTGGGCTCATCATCAGCTCTGTCTATATGCGGACGCATAGCGGGTTTTCGTATTCGAGATCCTTCGTGTTTACTTTGGTCTTTGTGACGAGTCTGATTGCGGTGGTCATGATGGTCATTGGAAGCAACTTGGCCGTGGCGTTCGGATTGGTGGGTGCCTTGTCTATCATCCGGTTCAGGACGGTCGTGAAAGACACGAAGGACACGGCCTATATCTTCTTTGCCTTGGCCGTGGGCATGGCTGTGGGCACGCAGAACTATCAGGTAGCGATTGTGAGTACTGTGTTCATCTCCTTGATGATGGTCATCTTTACCAAGCTCAACTACGGATCGCTCTTGGCCGACAACTATATTCTCCGGCTGTTTATGAGTGCGGGCAGCCACAGTGAGGAAGTTCTAAAAGAAATTTTCAATAAGAAGCTGAAGAAGAGCGTGCTGCTGAATATGAGCCGCAACGGCAGCGGAGATGATTTTGAGCTGGTTTACAGCGTGACTCCCAAGAAGAACGTGAAGATTTCCGAAGTGGTGGATTCGCTCAGCCGGCAAGACGGCTTTAACAAGGTGGCTGCAGTTTCAACTGAGGAAGATATCGAGTATTGAAATGAGGGCTACACCTTGAGCAAGCGATAAGGCCCCTTGTGAATGAGTACTTCCGCATTGGTCAGTTTGAGCTGAGCGGGTTTGCAGAAGTTTTGATGATGCAGGATATAGCGAATCCCGTATTGGCTCACGATGCCGGAAAAGGGAAGGCTCGGGTTGGGGGTAATTTGGGGAAAGAGCCAAGGCACTTGCTCCCAACCGGAATTCGGCATCCACAAGACCTGGAATCGAGTGAAATACGCTGTAGCATAGGACATGCCGCTGGGGCAGCACAGGACCCCGCCTTCTTTAGCTAACCCGTTCATAAACTGATAAACGGTCATCCGGTCCTCATCCACGATATTCGGATAGTGATTCCGGTGGACTTCGCAGTTTCTGCGAATTTGAATCCAACCCAAACCGATATACAGGATGGCCGCGGCCCCCAAGATCAAGCGAAAGGGCCCCGGCTGCAGCAGGGAAATACCCCACAAGATGACCCATGGGGCCATCCCGTACTCCAGATAACGATAGCCTTCTCCCAAACACCTGAGCGGGCGCACAAAGCTGGTCAGCGCAAAAGCCGCGAAGAGACTCCAGGCCCAAGCGAATAAAGCCCAAAGCGCAGGGGATTTGTCCGGAATGGCCGCGGAGAAGAAGAGCAGCAATCCCGCCCAGATGCCGCCTTTGATCAGGGCCTGCTTCCGTGTGTCCGCCGAGTAGACTTGCATGGCGGGGTCCAGAAGAGATCTCAGATGCATGCGAACCAGCTTGATGTGTCCGCGCAAGACCTTCAGGTAGTGCCCTTTTGAAAGACCGCAGGCCAAAATCAGCGCGAGAGGGATTCCCCACACGTAGGCCCACACCCCTTGCAGCAGGGCATAGCCCAGGACAAGCGCAATCCAGGCCTGGGCGGTCATCTTGTGGGTGTATAGGATTAGGGCGCCCAAGAGGATCACGATACCGAAGACGGCCCAGTGGAATTCGTTGCCGCCCCAGACAAGGCAAAGCCCTGTTAAGAGGTGCAGAAAATAACCCACGAGCCTTGGGTTCAGGCTGGCTGCCTGAAAGGCCACGGCCGGGGTTAAGGCATAGAGCAGGGCGGCAAAGGACGCGACCCACAGGCTATGAGTCAGCCAAAATGCAAATCCGAAGATTGCGGCGGATGTGACCCCCTCCATTGCAGGGGCCAGATAGCGCTCCCACCGGTCCAGCCATTGCTTGTTCAGCAGGGACAGCAGCATCGAAAAGCCGGGCGGATAGTCCGAGTCGCTGGGGGGAATAAAATGCGGGTACTTTCGGGGGAGGGCCTTTTCTTTGCGATATACATCCGCGATCAGTAGATGGAACCAGGTGTCGTCTCCGTATTTCAGCAGGCGGACTCGTGGCCAGAAGCGTATGAGAAAGGTAATCAAAGAAAGTGTGAGAGCGGCGATCCAGGCCATAGAAATTAAGTTGAACGCAGTTCTGTCGTACTGATGATTCTGAAGATTTCTTCCTCCACATCCATGCCCAGGCGCATTCGGACACTCTTCCAAAGCTTCCCGGGCTTAAAGGTGGATTCCTCAAGCCCGTGGGAGGCCTCACACAGAGTAAGAATCCCGTCCCCTGTGAGGACCCGTGATTCCCCTGTGCCAGGGTTATTCTCAATGACATGACCCGGCATACCGAGTACGCCGCTTCCATCAGGGGCCGCGAGGCGTGTCTTCCAAATGTAAAGTCTCCTCAACTTGTCCTGGCTGTCCCGGTAGTAAGTGAATGCGCCGGCATAGGGCTTTGTCAGCGAGCGCACCAGAGCGTGAATTTCCATGGCTGGCAAGCTCCAGTTAATTCTGCCGTCCCGCGGCAAGCGGGGATAGCAGCGTACCGGGGACACTCCCCGGATGGACTGAGGAATGGGGCTCAGATTGCCGGCTTCCAATCCGGCCAGGACTTCAGCGAACATTGCAGGGTATTCCAGAGCACCGCGCTCGTTGATGTCCTGAATCGTGGTTTCGTCATTCAGAGGCATTTCTCTTTGCAAAAGGATTGCGCCTTCATCCACCCCTGAGGCCACCATCTGGTGAATGGTGAACACAATTTTGTCTTCGCCGTTCAAGATCGCCCAATTGGCCACGGCATTTCCGCGGAATCTCGGAAGATTCCCCGAATGGGCGTTTAGGATCCCCAAAGGAAACATATCCAGAACTTCTTGCGAAATAAGAGCCGGCCAGTTCAGGGAGACTCCGATGTCCGCATTGGACTTTTTGATGAGCTTGAGGGTGTTTTCATCCAGGTTTTGAGTCTTTAGGAAAGGGGCTCCGCACCCGGCCGCCAGATTTTCAAAGTCCTTCTCGTCTTTGAGGTACTCGGGCATGGATTTGGAGGTGATAATGGCCACGACCTCATGAGAGGTCTGCTCGGCAAGGAGTTTAGCGGCGTTGTAGAGGCTCTCCTGCCTGCCGAGAATGAGTACCTTCATCTAGGAGACTCCTCCGGCCGGGCTTTCCGCCGCGACGTACCTGTCGCTGATTTCACTAATCGTTGAGGAGCGGCTCTGGCTCGCGATATCTACCAGTGCCTTGAAAAACGTGCCTGTACCTTCTCCAGGATTGATAAATGGGGTGCTTTGTTCCGGCGATTGGCAGCCCATTGGATACCGGTCCTTCATTTGCCGGTGCTGTGAAAGGTCCGACATATTCAACCAAACGTGGATTGGATGAAAATCATAGATTCTCAGACCCGGAGTGTGGAAGGAGCGGGCTTGCCAGTCCGGAGTGTCTGTCATGGCAATGAGGTCGTCTTCCCAATAGTAAGGGATCCTCAAAATACCGGGGTGTCCCTTGAGATAGTGGATACGGTGAGGCATCAGAAAATTAGTGCCAAGCAAACAGAGAGACACATCGGTCTCCACCCCGTATTCCACCGAAGCCATGCGCATCATGGAAGTGGATTGCACCAAATTGTGAGTCCTCATGCACCGGGCTTCCGGGACCAGAGTCTTCATGTGGTCAAACACCTCGTTCATCGTCGAGCCGTGGGTGGAGCCGGGCATAAAGTTGGGGTGCCAACCCAACTCAAACAGTTTCGGATGATTACGGAGCCGTTCCACAGCAGGGGAGAGATGGGTCAGGAACCAAGTCGCCTTAACCTGTTGATCTATAAGGACTTGGGCACAGTAATCTATACAGAAATCCGGGGCCCAATCCAAATCCAGGGTGATGACCGGTGTGGGGTCGTATTCGAGCATGTTCATGAGGACCAGTATACAATCTCCGTCAGGAGTACGTCATATCAGGATGTATTGCGCGCCTACCCAGTTTCCTTCCATTGGCGCAGAGCCGCAAAGACCTCGGCGCTATCCCGGAGCGCCAGTCCGGTGTGTTCCAAGAGGGAGGCCTGCACTGCGGGCACATCCCAGCGCAGGAAGGGATTGGCGCGCCGCTCCAAACCCAGGGTTGTGGGCAGAGTCGGTTGCCCCTGAGACAGCAGGGCCAATGCGTCCTGCTCCCACTGTTTCAGGTCCGGATTGCTTCCTTCCACTGCTTTGGCAAATCGAATATTACTTAGGGTGTATTCATGGGCGCAGTAAACACGCGTCTCTTCAGGCAGCTGCCGCAGCTTGTCCAGAGAAGAGACCATTTGTTTTGCGCTGCCTTCAAAGAGCCGTCCGCAGCCTACGGAGAAAAGCGTATCTCCGCAAAAGAGCGCCCCTGCCCCGTGATAGGCAATATGACCTGCGGTGTGCCCGGGCACATCGAGGACCCTGAGGACCGTATTCAAGCCTTCCGGGGATACAGTACCTCCTTCATGAAGAAGATGGGTGAGGCCGGGAATGGACTCCCGGGCCGGACCATAGACCGGGGTTTGCGGATAATTCCACAGCAATTCCCGGATTCCCCCGGTATGATCGGAGTGATGATGGGTGATGAGAATCGCAGTAAGATTCAGCCCCTCTTTCTGGAGTGTATGCAGGACAGGCTCTGCGTCTCCGGGGTCCACGACTGCCGCGCTTGGGCTTGCGCCGTCCCGCAGCAGCCAAATGTAATTGTCCGTAAATGCCTCAAGGGGGGTGATGTGAAGCGTATCCATAGGCTCTTTAGGGTACCAGAAAGGCGCTCATGGTGTGAATCCCGCCAAAGTTCTATAATAATCGCCTAAATTGGGGAGGAGCCCACTATGGACAGGATTCTGAGTTTTATATTCATCTTGCTGATCGGGAGTGCCTTGAGCAGCTGCGCCACCCTGCCCAAGAAGCCCGTGTTCAAGGACCTTGCCTTTGGGATGAGCGAAGGGGCAGTCGAGGATATGCTGGGTGCGCCGAAGGCCGTGCAGGGCAAAGATTACGGCACAGCCGAGATCGAAGTCTGGGAGTACACGGTCACGGATAATAAGGGTAAGAATCCGGAAACCTTTTGGGTGGTTTTTCAGGACGGGCGTCTGTCGCAGTGGGGACGGCCGGAGACTTTGGAAACCCAAGCGCCCATCGTAAGCTTTCACAAGACCAAAGAGTGAGGTTTGTGTGACAACTGAAATTGCGATGAACGAGAACGAACTCAAACGCTACAATCGCCAGATGATTTTGGAGGGATGGGGAGCGGCCGGGCAGAAGCGGCTCAAGCAGTCCACGGTTTTTGTGGCCGGGGCCGGGGGTTTAGGTTCTCCGGTTCTGACTTACCTGGCAGTGGCGGGCGTGGGGACTCTGCGCCTCTGTGATTTTGATACGGTGGATTACTCTAATCTCAACCGGCAAATCCTGCACAACCCCGCACGCGTCAATGTGCCTAAGGCCCTGTCTGCAAAACAGAGCTTGGAAGCCCTGAACGAAGATATTGTGGTGACCGCCCTTGAGGAGAAGATCACGGCCGAGAATGCCGAGGAGCTTGTGGGCGGCGCAGACATCATTGTCGACTGTATGGACAATTTCCCCACGCGCTTTGCCCTGAACCGGGTGAGCGTGAAGCATTCCATTCCTTATGTGTTCGGCGCTGTCTGGGGTTTGGAGGGCAGGTTGAGTGTTTTCCATCCACCTCTGACGCCTTGCCTGAACTGTGTTTTCCCCGAGGGCCCGCCGCCGGAGGTCTTTCCCATTGTGGGGGCGACTCCCGGGGTCATCGGATCCATGCAGGCCCTGGAGACGCTCAAGTGTCTCACGGGTGTGGGCGAGCCTCTGAAGAATGAGCTGCTTGTCTGGGACGGAAATACCGTGAGCTTTTCGCGCTTCAAGATGCGCAAGAACCCCAAGTGCCCTACTTGCGGGTGAGTGCTTCAGCCTTCTTCAGGCTGTGCAAGATTATCCGGGCTTGAGTTTGCCCAATCAAATTGCGTTCCACATCCACACTGCCTACATCTTTCATCTGAAACTCAAAGGGGAGACTTTGCGGATGGCTGAGAGGGGATCCGAAATAGACAATACCGGGTTCCGCCCGGATGCCTTCCCTGTTTACATCCAACTGAATGGGAGCCTCTTCAGGAGTCACCTTGATTCTGAGCAGAGCAAGGAATTTTGTGGGCTTGTATTGGAACCCGTTTGGCACAGCAGAAATATCAGTCTGGATAAAGGGAGGCAGGGGTCCAAAGTCCAAGACTCCGGGACTGGTGAGGGTAATTATAAGCGACTCGCGTTCTGCCTGAGGGCCGTCGACCGAGAGAATGATTGACCGGTCATCCGGGAGACGGGAAGAAAAGGACCGGAAAGTCTCGTCAAATAGTCTGATCTGGTTTTCAGGCGCGTCATGGAGGCGGTTCCGGCGCTCTTGTGGATCCAGATCCAGATTGTAGAGTGTCTTCAGTTTATTTCTCCAGGACTCATAAATGCCCTTCCAGGGGCCGATCCAGGCAACGTACTCTCCCCCGATACTCCGAATGGCGTACACAGGCGAGCTTGTCCAAGGCCTCCCGAGCATCAGCGGCACAAGCGTTCGGCCGTCTACGGGTTTTGCTAAGGGTACGCCCAGGAGTTCAAGCAGAGTGGGGAAGATGTCGACAAGGCTCACGGGTTCCGAGAGATGAGCCGGGGGGAGCCTTCCGGAAGCGGGCTTTAGGATCAAGGGGACCCGGAGCACCTCTTCATAGGTTTGGATGTGGAAAAATTTACCATGATCGCCGAGCTCTTCGCCGTGATCCGAGTGAAGAAATATCCAGGTGCCTTCGTATAACCTCTCTGACTTGAGAAAGGAAATCAGCCTGCCCAACTCGTGGTCCACGTAGGCAATGCCTTCATCGTAGGAGTCCCGGAGAAACTGAATTTGTTCAGGCGGCAAAGTGTCCTCGGACCAAGAAAGTTCCCAAAGGTATTCACTGGGGCTTTGGGACAGAGACTCCCACCGGGCCCGGAGGCTCGGGTCCGGGGAAGTTGACCACATTCCAGCAAACGGTTCGGGAGCATCATAGGGGAGTACGTCGGTATCAGAGTGAATATCAAAGATGTGTAAGAAAAGGAAATAATCGGAATTTCGATTCTTTCCGATCCAGCGAATCGCGCGATTGATTTGGTCCTCGGCATGGACCGGAATCTGCTCAAAAGTATCGAATCCTCTATCGAGACCGTAGCCGGGACTGAACCAGGGGATGTCGGCCACGTAGGCTCCTGTTCTAAAGCCTCGGGATCTAAGGGTTTCGCTGAGAGTGGGGATGGTGCCAGCCAGGGGAGAGGCCGTGGATACGCCGTGGGAGTTAAGTTCCAGGCCGGTGAATAGCGAGGCGTGCGAAGGCAGAGTGTAATAGGATGTGGCATGAGCCCTCTTAAAGAGGAGCGAATCTTCGGCAAGATGGTCGATGTGCGGGGAGGTTTTGCGTTCGTAACCATAACAAGAAAGGTGGTCCGCCCGGAGGGCATCGAGAGAGATGAGGATGACATGTTGGGGGTGCGTGATTTCCAGGATCACAACACGGCGATTCAGCGGGTCAAGGGTCTTGTCATCCAGCAGACGTGTGTTTAAAGCCTCTTCCGAGCTCAATTCCAGGGCCAGATTGATTGTCTCCTCCCTGCCCAAGAAGAGCCATGCCCGGCCTGCAGGGCTCAAGTGGGCCTTGAGTCCGCGCATCAGGCTCCCCAGCAGAACCCGGTTTGGGTCGTACTGCCCGTAGTCTTCGATGCTTTTGACCGGCCCTTCTTTCCAGGGTGGGTTGGAGAGGATAAGGTCGAACTTCTCTTCGGGCTCGATGACTGAAAAGGCTTGCGGCTTCTCCGGGGCTACGAGTCTTGCTTCGAAATTGTCCGCTGAATAACCCAGGCGCTCTGCGTTCAACCGCGCATTTCTTATTGCTTCAGGGTTAATGTCTGTGGCCACGACGCGTCCGGCACCGTGTTTGAGAGCGATCAACCCCAGGATGCCTGTGCCTGTACCGATATCCAAAACGGTTTTTGCCGAACTCAGGTCTTGTCGGCTCAGGAGGGTTCGTAAGGGGTCGCCTTCTTCAGTGAAGAAGACCGTGGGCAGATGGATTAAACTCTCACTAAATTCCGAAACTTTAATGAGTCTGACCGCCTGATCATCCCGAGTCACTTCCAGGCTTCTCGAGTCGGAACAGGCCGCGGCTGTAATCGCCAAGAGTAAAAAAACTTGGAAGGTGAGCCGGGCCAAGAATCTGTCTTGGTTTCTAGTCCTGGAGTAGAGCTGCGATTTCTTCAGCCTTTTGCCTCATCCTTTGCACATGGCGGTTTTCGCTTCCACGGCTTTCACTATCGGATATATAGATTCGCAAGGAGGCCAGCGCCTCCTCATATCTTTCCATCCCAATTAGAGCGTCCGCCCGAACCGGGTGCACCCAGGTTTGAGCGGGATCGATAGCCAAAGCCTTGTCCGCGTATTCCAAGGCTTGCCTAGGTCGATTGGTCAAAAGATAACATCGACTGAGCCGGGTCAGAGCCATCACATAGGTTGGGTTTATCCCAAGATATTCCTGGAAGAGGTGAATAGCCTCCTCATATTGTTCAGATATAAGAGCACCAGTTGCGCGCGCCAGAAGAATGTACTCAGCACAAATTGCCGCATAGTCTGAGCTTAACTGTCGAAGTTTTTGAAAGTGAATAATCGCATCATTTGTTCGAGCTCCTTGAATGTAGGCTTTGCCTAATTGAATCCAAACATGGATGTTCATAGGATCCTCAGACATGGGATCCAGAAGTGATTCATAAATCTTAATTGCTTCTTTGGTCTGAAATGAATCGAGGTAACTGTCCGCTAGTGTGATTTCGGAAGTTGTGGAAGCCTGAAAGGCAAATCCACTGGAGCAAGTGGCTCCCAAAAGAAGGACAAAGCTGAGAAATGGTGATATTTTAGCCATGTTTGCACCCTAGGGGTTTTGGATAGCCAGTTTGGTTTTGTCGGCCATTGTCATTGGGTAACTAAAGCCCAAAGCCTTCGCCGTTTCTTGACTTACGTTATCGAACAGGCATAAGTTACTCACTAAAGCATTCTGTATTTCAGTGCTGTCATAGCGAGGGAAAAGACCGGGAAGCATCTCAAGAAATGTCTTGTCCACCCAGTCTTCAATAAACTTTCCCTGCCACCATGTTTCAACTTCCTCGCCTTGAATGGCCTGTGCATGCCAACGTAACATTTGAAGCAAGGGTCCTGTCGTGAGACAGCTGAGCATATGAATCGCGGACCAAGTCTCTTTCCGGCGTTGAAAAGTTGCGGCACACAAGGCATATCGGAAGAACTGAGAGATGGTGTAATGGAACTGAGCTTGCGAAGGCATCGGAGATCTTGGGGCGAGGGAGGTTAGTCGTCTTACGTACCAGGACCAGTTGTCCTTATCAAGCAGGACTTTGTGTCCAAGACGGAATATGCGGGCAAAGATGTGGGTGGTCTCCATAAGAGAAGTCGGGAGAAGCCGGCCGAGAAAAGGCAGATTGTCTGCCATTATTGTCCCAAAATAGCCAATGCGTACAGCGGTCGGGCTACAAAAGGCAAAATCCAAAATAGTCCTCTCATCAAAGACGGCAGTGTGGACAAGAGCCTTGCGTTTCTCTCCGTGGAGCATTTGTCGAATAGGCAGAGCGAGCCAGGAATCGCCGATATTGGCTAGCCATTCTGCTGTATCCAAGTAGTGATGGGGTTGTTTTGCGATGATGACAAGGTCAAGATCGGCTCCAGGTGCGCCTGGTTTTAGACTCCGGACAGTGGATCCCCATACGAGTATGGCCCGGATATCGGGTTCTTCCTGAGCCCAGGAAAGTAGGTTGGAGATTAGCGGTTTGTAAAGCGGATGATCTATAAGCAACTGTTAGAGTCCTGTTATTTTGTCCTCAGGTTGGGGTGGGGGTTGATGAGATCTTCCAAAAAGACTAAACTTAAAAGTTCGCCACGTCCAGATCAGTCCTATTCGAAAAGGATGACATTATCATAACACGGTTTCAGCAATGAAAATCGCGCTTCTGATGCCTGGGATGGATACGGGAGAGATGCGTAGTAATTCGGGATTCAGGTTCTTGCATGACTTATCCCGGAGCAAGCTTTGGAATCAAGTGTGGTCTCCCATAACCCGCAAGTTTTTTCATCTGGACAACCTATACCCTACCGGCCTGGTTCAACTGGCCACCATTCTGAAGGCCAATCACGACGTCAAGATCTTCAACTTTCTCCAAGGAGCTGATATCCAGGAAGTCATCGACTATTCTCCGGATGTGGTCGGTTTCACTTGTTCTGCCGGGGGCAATTTGGTTTGGATCGATAAGATGTCCCGGTTTTTGAAGAGTCAGCTCGGATGTTTGATATTTCTTGGGGGTCCTCACGTCAGTTTGCTTCCCGAGCAGAGTCTGAGGACCACGGTCGCAGACTATGTGTTTGTGGGTGAATCGGATTGGATTGTGCCTCAGGTATTGGAGTTTATAGAAGGCAAAGCGGATTCTCTTCCCACCGAGGGAGTCTGTTACTGGAAGGATGGGGATGTGGTTGTAACTCCGAATTCGCTGGTATCAGATCTTTCGCAGTTACCTATTCCGGATCATACGATTCTGGATTTGAAAGACTACCGGACAATTGGGGTGCAGCTTTCCAGGGGTTGCCATCATCGTTGCTCATTTTGCTATTTATCGGGGTATGAGAAGTATTACTCATGGCGACACCGCCCCACCCAGGCTGTGGTGCAGGAACTTGTAGCTATTTCGGAAAGAGTCGATATGAAAGGTCGGCGCGTGAGTTTTGTCGATGACAGCTTTACGGGAAACGAGAAGGCAGTGCGGGATGTTCTGAAGGCGATTATTGATCTTAAACTCAATCTCTCCTTTTGGTCCGAGGTGGATGTGAACACCAAGACGGAGACATTGGAGTTGATGAAGGAAGCGGGTTGTTCGTTTGTCTATGCCGGGATTGAAACTGCCGAGGAGGATTTTCTTAGGTCTTATGCGAGCTTCAAGAACCGGGATCGTTCGTTGTCTTTTGTCCGATCGGCCAAAGAGCAGCGTATTGCGCCGTCTGTAGGAGTGATGCTCATGCTGCCGGATGAGACCAAGGCTCATATACGAGAGACACTGAAGTTTTGCAAGGAGATGGCCCGAATACCTATGAAGGTCGGTAAGTTTGGGGCCAAAATGATTGTTTACCCGCATATATTCAGGCCCGTTCCCGGCACACCTCTTGCAGAGGAATTGGAGAAGCGAGGCTGGGAGCCTCCTCAGACATTTGAGAACTGGGGATATTTCTACGACGACATATCCAACGGACGCCTGGAAAAGGCTAATTTTACTGCGGATGTCAGCCGGGGATTTTTGATTTGGACCCTCCTGCAGATTGCATGGATGAATTTTCAGACGATCATAATATCTCGAATGATGCACGCGCTTGGACGTGTCTGTTTTCCGGAAAGGGATCGCAGCCAAAAATGAAAATTCTTTTTGTTGCAAGTCTCCATCAGCCGGCTCCGCTAGGAGTGATGTGCCTATCGTCGGTATTGAAGTGCAGAGGGCATGAGGTCCAATGCGTGGACGGGTCAATTACAGAAATCCGCAGAGCCTTTAGGGAAAAAACCTATGATGTGGTTGCATTTAGCACTCCAAGCATGTGCTTCTCGAGATTCCTATATCTTGCATCGCAGGTGAAGCGCGAGTCGAATGCCTTCATATGTTTTGGAGGACCCCACCCAACCTATGCTCCGGAGGATGTTGCGAAAGCAAAGTGTATTGATGCATTTTGCAGGGGAGAGGGCGAGATCGCCATGGTGGAGATGATTCGTAGACTGCAAGATGGAGAGTCTTTGTACGATGTGCCAAATTGGTGGGTTCGAGAAGGGGATCATTGGCACAAGAACGATATTCAACCTCTTATTTCAGATCTGGATGAGCTTCCTTTTCCGGATCGAGACCTCTTCAAAGGGAAGTACCCCCCCAATGAGTTTCATCAGCCTGCCATGGCAAGTCGGGGGTGTCCCTTTTCGTGTACCTATTGCTACGTTCCTGTCTATGCGGAACTTTACAAAGGAAAAGGGAAGAGGGTCCGAAGAAGAAGTGTTGGGAGTCTTATGGAGGAACTTAAACAAGTGAAGTCGATGTATCCAGGATCTGTTATCGGTTTCTATGATGATATTCTGATACTGCCTCCGATGGCTTGGTTGGAAGACTTTTTTGCGACCTATAAAGAGAAGATAGGATTACCATTTCACTGTAATCTGAGAGCAGAGCTCATTACGGAGCCTATAGCGAATATGCTGAAAGATGCGGGGTGTACTCTAGCTTCGTTGGGGTTAGAGTCAGGTGATGTGCAGATCCGGAAGGAGGTGATGGGACGGCGCATGTCTCAGCGGACCTTTGTGCGTGCTGTTCATCTGCTCAAGAAATGTCATGTGCCCTTTTCTCTCTACAATATCTTGGCAGTGCCGGGATCCGACATAGAAGCAGAATTGCATACTCTGAAGATTAATTACTTGGTCCAGCCTGTGAACCCTATGGCGTTTTTCTTTAAGCCCTTTCCTAATCTGCCCTTAACTCAGAAAGCTATCAAGGAAGGGTACTACAATGGTGACTCGAACAAGCTTAGCAGCATGGCTTTCTACCGACCCCGTTCCCCGTTGAAATTTGCAGATAGGAAGTATGAACGGCAGGTTACAAATCTACATCATCTGTTTGCAATTCTTGTTGCACACCCCTGCTTGTACTCTATAAGGGGCTTGCTTATTTCATTGCCGTTATCCCCTCTGTATTATCGTATTTACCAGTTGCGTGGACTATGGATAGGTTTTTTTGGCGCGTTTACGCGTAATGGAAGACCGGTGCGGCGCATTACAAAAACACGCCGGGGTCTTGCTTGGAAATCGTGGTGGTTGCGGCTTAAGTATGCCATAAAGACCTTGTGGGAGTAGAACCTGTGCGCATAGGAATTCACCAGGTCGGGTATCTTCCTTGGCTTGGTTTTTTTGACCAGATTCATCGCTGCGATGCCTTTGTGTTGCATCTGGATGTTCAGTATGACCGGCATTCCTGGAGGAACCGGAACCGAATCCGGAGTTCTCACGGGCCTGTCTGGTTATCGGTGCCTGTGTTCTCAAGAGGACGATTTGGCCAGAGTCTAAAGGAAGTCAAAGTTGATAACCACAAGGGCTGGGCTTTGAAGCACTGGAAGACTTTGAGAGATAGCTACAGAAGGGCTCCCTACTTTAATTCTTATGCCGGCTTTTTTGAAAGCATTTTGCTCAAGAGGACATGGCGCAATTTGGTCGACTTGGACCTGGAGATTATTTTGTGGTGTGTAAGAGAGCTGGGAATTGAGACGGAAATAATTTTGTCCACAGACCTTAGCTCCAAGGCTACAAAGACAGACGGGGTGATCTCTATTTGCCGGGAACTCGGGGCCACAGACTATCTTTCTTCGTCTGCAGCGCGCGTATACCTTGATGAGCAAGAGCTTCACCAGGCAAATATCCAGTTTCAATATCAGGACTATCTTCATCCTCGATATTCGCAGGTTTACGAGGGGTTCATTCCTTATATGGGAATCCCCGACCTTCTTTTTAATGCAGGGCCGGAAAGCCTGGCCGTGATCACGCGAGGTCAAAGTGCAGATCGTTGCGCCACTCTCTGAAGGTTTAGAAGTGCTTCCGCTGATTGAGGCAGGAGCAGATGAGTTTTTCTGCGGGATTTTTGAACGCGACTGGACCCAGGAGTACAGTCATTTAGGGGGGCCCAACCGGCGGTACTGTCCGCACGGATCTTTTGGAGGCACGCAGGCATTTAAGGAGGCTGTTCGCACGGCAAGTGAGCAGAGTGCAGGCATCAGCCTTGCCCTGAACGAATCGTATTCTCAGCCGCAACTCGATTGGGTCCTGGAACAAATCAGGCAGTTGGCGGGGTCCGGGTTGAAAAGCTGTATTGTGGCAGATCCTGGATTGATTCATGTCTTGAGAAAGGAATTTTCAGGAGACTTTGAAATACACTTGAGTCTCTTGAGTGGCGTTTTGAATTCGGATGGAGCGAAACTCTATCGTGATCTTGGAGTTTCGCGGGTAATTTTGCCGAGGCACTTAGCATTGGCCGAAATTGCCACATTGGTCCGAAAGGTTCCTGACCTGGACTTTGAAATCTTGGTCATGAACACCCGTTGCAAGAATGTGGATGCCTTTTGTACTTTTCAGCATGGGTTGGGAGTTGGGAAGTGGTTTAGTCTGATGGATTTGCGTGCGACATCCTTGGCCAAAGCGATTGTGAACCAATTGCCATTGAGGGTTTCGGAAAAGATAGACCACAGGATGATGCGGGCAAGTTTTGGCTGCTGTTTGGACTACGACATTAGCCCCTTGTCAGGCGCTTCGGAGGACTGGCACAAGAGATGGACAAAGCCTGTCCAAGAGAGTCTTTCGAAATCTCTGCAGGCGTGTGGTTTGTGCAATCTTGGTGACTTACGCAATGCGGGAGTGTCCTACTTGAAGATAGCCGGCCGTGAGTATTCATTGTCTCGAAAACTCCAAGCAGTCCGGATGGTAAAGCAGGGGTTAGCGGTACTGGAAACCCAGTCACCGGAGGAACACGAAAGTAAAATGCGTCGAATTTACCAAAATCACTATGGGAATGATTGTGAACGTCGTTATTGCTACTACGCGTAATCCTCAGAAAGTCCCGGGCTTAATTAATGCTGCCCGGCCCGGATGTGAAGCAGCGCTTCACGCTCAAACCGTTGCGTCTATTGCATCCAGTGAGAGCTGGGACCGCATCTATTATGGAAACGAATTCTGCCACTATCTGATGCCGAGCGTTGAAGAACTTCAGGATCTTGTGTTGGAAGCGGGCAAGATCTGTAGACCTCTTACGCTGCTGACTCCACCTGTTGGGGAAGACTTTTTGGACCGGGCGGAGAGTCTGTTGTCTTTTCTCTCGGAGTCCTTACCGGATGCCGAGGTTGTCTACAACGACTGGGGTGTGTTGAGACTTTGCCGGCAGTATGGTTTAAAGCCTGTCCAAGGGAGGCTGCTTAACAAGCAGCGCAGAGACCCGCGCATTCTTCCCTATTTCGATGAGTTGCCCTCAGGAGCTCAACAGAGAATGCGCCAAATGGGTCTGAGCAAGCAAGCCGTTTCGTTCCTTGAGGGACTGGGTGTGAGTCGAGTCGAACTGGATGTCCTGGACCAGGGAGTCGAAGATGAGTTCACCGGAACTGGGATCGCGGTTTCCTTATATTGGCCTTATGCGGTCGTGACGAACACTCGCGACTGTGTTTTCAACCGGGGGGGCCTGGGTGCCAGGTCCTGTGCGCAAGAGTGCCGGGGAGGGGGCTACAAGCTTGCGCACTCGAGTGTTCCGGGCGGCCTTTTGCTCAAGGGAAACACCCAGTTCTACAAGAGTTCCCGCAGCATTCCAGAGGTTTTGTCTTACCCTTTTGTGACTCGGTTTGTTTTTCAGCCTGATTTGCCGATATGAAGGCAGACGTTATTCGGAATCAATGTATTGAGGTTGACGGTTTGACGCCAGACGGGACTCCGGGAATGGGGATCGCACATGACAAGAAATAAGCGCAAAGGACAACGCCCCATTCATCGCATCTTGCTTGTGTTGCCGCCGACCACCTGTTTGGAAGAGGGGGAGAGTAAACGCACCTACCCGCCCTTGGGCTTGGCTTATTTGGCTGCTGCGCTGGAGCCTGAGTGTGAGGTGCAAATCTTGGACACCATTCTCGAGGGATACGCTCAGCACAGACTCCTGGAAGAGGGGCTCTTTGAATACGGCCTCGGGACAGAAGATATCGAGCAAAGAATCCGGGAGTTTCAGCCTGATTTGGTGGGTGTCTCCTGCCTCCATTTTGTTCAGGCAGAGCAATCCCATCAAGTCTGCCGTCTTGTTAAGAGGATCGATCCGGATATCGTGACGGTGATGGGAGGGGTTTATCCGACTGTCCTGACAGGCCAAGTTTTGAACGACGATACCGTGGATATCTCTGTTTTGGGAGAAGGAGAAGAGACCTTTCTCGAGCTTGTGCGGGCCCTAAGTGCCGGGAAGGACCTCAACACTGTCCGGGGAATCGCATTCCGGGATGGTGATGAACAGCACCGAACGGCCAGCCGGCCTTTGATGCCGTTGTGCGCGAAGAAGCTGCCCTTGCCGGCCCGGCATCTGTTGCCGATCAAGAGGTACTCAGAGTTGACAATACGTCCTTTTGGTTACCGTCCTGTGCTGCGTCATCCGTTCACTCCGGTTGTCGTATCGCGAGGCTGTCCGGTGGGCTGTTCCTTCTGTGCCTCTGAAAGTCTCTGGGGTTCGTCCTATCGTTTGAGGGATGTCGAAGATGTGCTCGACGAGATGGAGCTCTTGGTATCCTCGGGAATACGGGAAATGCATTTCTTTGACGACAATCTTACTCTGAATAAAAGGTATGCGGCGAAGCTCTTTGACGGAATGGTGGAGCGTGGCTTGGGTCTAAGTTGGTATGCGGTGGTCGGGTTGGCGATTTGGACCTTGGATCAGGCCCTTCTTGAAAAGATGCGTGCCAGCGGTTGTTACAGGGTGGGTCTGCCTATCGAGGTGGCAGACAAAAGCCGGTTAGACTCCATGGGTAAGCCTGTCTTGCTTGGCCGGGTACCTGCCTTGGTCCGGAGCGTCAAGGACTTGGGTATGTTCGCGGATGGGACATTCATGTTGGGATATCCCGGAGAGACTTTAGAGGACATGTACCGTACGGTGAAGATGGCTCTTGCCCTTGAGTTGGACAGTGCGACCTTTTCGATTGCGACACCTTTTCCGGGTACCCCTTTATGGAATCAATGTATTGAGGAGGGGTTTCTTGTTAAAGGAACCCGGTTGATTGATTTGCGTTTTGCAAAGGGGAATATTCAAACCTCTGAATTTGGGCCGGATGACCTTAAACGTCTCCGGCACGAGGCTTGGCGTCAAGTCCAAAAACAATCCTCCGAAGTCCTAGTGCAGGTAACCCAAGGACCGGAGTTGTTCTGAGATTTCCTCCTGTTGCTTAGCCCTGCGCACTGCCCAATTCTGTTTCTTCCGTACTGTATCCTGCCACGTAGTGTATTTCTCCTTAAGTTTCCGGGCGGTCATCTCGAAGGATGTGTTTGGATTTGAGACAAGATTGGAATATTCGCGGGGATCTGTGGCCAGATCGTACGCTTCAATCAATTGATCCCTGGAATCAAAAATGCCCTTATTTACACCAATCCGTACGGATTTGAACTCCTCATGGAGTTCCGAAAATATGGGTCGTGCCGTGTGAGCGGATTGGGCCAGAATGGAAGCTCCTTCGGTAGGGATACTCGAGACGACTCCAACGGCGTCCAGAAGGGTAGCAGGGATATCCACAATTGAGGTAGGTGTGGAGATTTCAACTCCTTTTGGATGATAGGGCGATGCCAAGATCAAAGGAACCCGAAGCGTGCTCTCATAGAGATTCTTGCCGTGACCTAGATTTCCGTGGTCATTGAACTCATCTCCATGATCGGAGGTGAGCAGGATAACAGTATGGGTGTCGAGATCCAGCTCTTCCAACGCATCGAGAATTAATCCCACGTGGTAATCCACCCAGCGCAGCTCTCCGTCATAAAGGGCTTGTGCGTGGTTTAGTGCATTCGCATCTACGGGGGGGCCGAGAATATCAGTGTGGACATAATCTCTTCCGTCAAAGGTTCCGGTATAGTCTCTGTCGAACAAGCCTGCATAGGGATCCGGCGGGATATAGTCGTAGTGCACGTCCCAAAAATGCAGGAAGAGAAAGAACGGGTCTTTGCCAGGCTTCTTCAGCCAGGAGATTATTGCCTGTGTGAGACCAGGGGAGGTGATATCGCCGGCCCCTTTTTCCTCGAGGGTGCTGCTATTGCTTTCCTCGAAAATGTCAAAGCCTTGGTCAAATCCGAAAGTCGAAGTAACCAGGGGGCCGGAGACAAAGGCCGCAGTGGAATATCCATTGGATTTGAGTTGTTCCGCGAGAGTATCGGCCTCATCACGGAGCTTGAAATTGGGATTAATGACCCCATGAGAACTGGGGTACATGCCCGTCATCATGCTGACGTGTGAGGGAAGTGTCCAAGACGAGCTAGCCGTACAATCGGTGAAAAGAATGCCTTGTTTTGCCAGACGGTCAATATTGGGAGATGTTGGCTTTCCATAGTGATAACAGCCAAGATGGTCGGCTCTCAGGGAATCAATTGAGATGAGGATAAGGTTCGGGCTTTTGTTTCGGGCAGGGACCCTATCGGACAGGAGCGCCTTGACAGCGACTATTGCTAGAAGCAGGCATAAACAGATTAGAATGAGTTTGGCCTTCACAGGGTCTCCCGGGCGGCAGGACATATGAGATAATACAAACTTGGTTTTAGTCTTCCTGGAGCGCAGCCATTATAACAAAAGCACATCCCGCATATGATTCCTCCTGCCCGGAAGTCTCTCTCTTTGCTCCTTCAAGAGAAAATGCGCTTGTTTTGTCCGAGGTGTCCCAGGCCGTTACACGTGTTGCGGAGGCCTCGGAATTCGTTCTTGGGGAAGAGGTAGAGACCTTTGAACAGGAATTTGCCGCTTACTGTGGATCAGGCCATTGTGTGGGCGTTTCTTCCGGCACTGACGCCCTTTCCCTTGCGCTCAGGGCCCTTGGAATCGGACTCGGGGACGAAGTTGTGGTGCCGGCCGCGTCGTTTGTGGCGACTGCTGAGGCCGTGTGCCATGTGGGAGCGACCCCGGTTTTTGTGGATATAGATCCCGGTTCCTTTTTGATCGACTTAGCCGGTGTGCGGCAGGCGTTGCGTCAGAGGTCCCGTGTACGCGCAGTGATTCCCGTACATCTTTACGGCCGGATGACGCCAATGAGGGAACTGCTGGATCTGACGAACGAATTTGGTGTGCGGGTCGTCGAAGACGCTGCCCAGGCGCATGGTGCAGTTCTTGGGGGTCTGAAAGCCGGGACTTTCGCAGATATCGGTTGTTTCAGCTTTTATCCGACCAAGAACTTGGGAGCCTGGGGAGATGCGGGTGCGGTTGTGACCCATGATCCTGGTTTGGCGGCGCGCGTTCGAACTCTTAGGAATCATGGGCAAGAAGGCTATCAGGTTCATCAGGAACTGGGCTTCAGTCACCGGATGGATGCCATGCAAGCAGCTGTGTTGCGCGCCAAGCTCCGGCGTCTGGAGGATTGGAATGCCCGGCGCATTCTGTGGGCGCAGCGGTACCGGACAGTTCTGGATGATTGTGGCATGGGTTACCAGTGCCCGGGCCCCAAGGGGAGTCATGTATACCACATGATGGCTATTCGGGTTCCAGATCGGAAGGGTCTTAGACAGAAGATGCTCAATTATGGCGTAGAAACCGGGATGCATTATCCTGTTCCTTTGCATCGCCAACCTTCCCTTCAACGCCTAGGAATTGCGGCCAAAAGTCTTCCGGTATCTGAAAAGGTTTGTGCTGAGGTCGTCACGCTTCCTTTATATCCCCTTATGGAAGACCCGGAGTTCTTGAGAATCGAAGAAGCGCTAAGGAGTCTTCATGTCCAGGGCTGAAATCAAGGAAGTCAGGTGCTTCCGGATTGAGATCCTGCTTTTATTGGCGGCAGTGTTGGTTTTTTGTCTCCCGTTTACCGGTAAAGCCTACCATGTGGATAGTGCTTATTTTGTTGGGTTTTCCAGAGAAACACGTTCACAAACCGTGCATGCGAACTTTGCCCGGTACACTTTTCCAGGATACGTGTTTGGCCAGCCCATGACCCTGTCCAAGTCTTTTTTTCACCCGCCCTTTCTTGTACATCTTCTTCGTGGTTTTCGCTCGGTTGTGCCGCAAGCATCAGAGGTCCATTATCATCTGCTCATGCTGTGCTTCACATTCATTAGTGTTCTTTTCTGCTATTTAGTTGCACGAATGTATACTTCGCATGCCTTTTGGGTGGCTCTGGGGCTCCTGTGCACTCCGGGATTTCTTCTAAATGCTCACAATGTGATGAGTGATGTTCCGGCCCTGGCTCTGATCCTTGGAGGAATTTATTATTTCCTCCGCAGCTGGGACTCCCAGAGTCCGTGGAATGCGCCGGCGAGCGTGCTGTTCTTCTTTTGTGGATCCATGATCCGGTATACGACTTTTTGGATCATTCCGGCGCTGCTGGCTTTTGGGTGGTTCTCCTCGGGCTGGAAAGGCATTCGTACTGTGGCGCTGCGGCTGCTCTTACCTTGGGGTGTGGCCATCCTGGTACTCTTGGGAAGTCTGTGGCCTTTAGGGCTGGAGCCTATCTTTGGGTTTCATGCGGAGTGGCTGAAGTATTTATGGGCGTTCAGAAATATAACAGAAGACCGGGCAGAGATCCTTGCCAGTCTGATTATCTCATTGGGAGGAGCGACGATTTTCCCGGTCTTTCTTATTGTGTTTCACAAACCCACTATCCGAAGGTGGATAGGACTTCTTGTTGCCGCAGGGGGTATTGTTTTGGCTTGCGGGCTTCTGCGACAGGAGCTTTGTGCTCACACACTTTTGAATCGCGTCTTGCTCATGGTGTGTCTCTTGGCCGGCGTGGGGGCGCTTTTCTTGCCATTTTCGGATTGGCGAGACCCTAAAAAGGGTTTTCTATTGTGGTGGATCCTAAGTTATGCCTTTTTGGCAATTATGTTGCTGCCGTTCGGAGCTGTACGCTATTGGTTGCCGGTCATTCCCCCGGTTCTCTTGCTTTGGGTGCTTCGGTTTGACGCGGACCGGGCAAAGAAATTGTTGAGGCCTGCGGTAATGCTGACCGCATTGGTGGGTTTGCTCGTGGCTGCAGCAGACTATCACCTGGCCAACAGTTGCCGGCAGTTTGTGGACAATATCGTTAAGAGGGGATTTCTAAATAAGCAGAGTGAGTGTTGGTATATCGGGGAGTGGGGATTCCGTTACTATATGCACGTGGCGGGCGCTTCCTATCTGGCAAAAGACAAAGAGCCTGAGCCGGGGGATTTTGTGTTCCGGTCGGACCTTGCATGTCCTTGGCGTTTATCTGAGGAGAATGAAATGCGGTTGATGGAGATACAACGCTTTGACCTTGAATCAGATTCTCCAATTCGAACGATGTCTCACAAAGCTCTGTCAGGATTTTATTCGCATGCGTGGGGATTTCTGCCCTATGCCTTTTCCCGGGGGCCGGTTGAGAGCGTCACTCTTTATGTTGTTGGTGAGCCTGCCGCCGGGCGAGAATGACAAGGGTGTGGATCTAAACCGAAGGAGAGTGGGAGGTGAGCCATATGTCCAAACGAGTCCTTGTCCCGATAGCCGACGGAACAGAAGAGATTGAAGCCGTCACGGTGATTGATGTGTTGCGCCGGGCCGGGGCCGAGGTTCTTGTCGCGTCTGTGACGGACGAGGAAGTCGTGGCCTCCAGGGGTGTTCGCCTGATTGCCGATGATCTGATCGAGAATTGTGTGGATGAGGAGTACGATCTCATTGTTTTGCCCGGCGGCATGCCGGGGGCCGATTTTCTGGCCGAATGTGACGAGTTGATCGAACTCCTCCACCGCCACCGGG
This sequence comes from Candidatus Omnitrophota bacterium, assembly GCA_016929445.1. Taxonomy (NCBI): domain Bacteria; kingdom Pseudomonadati; phylum Candidatus Omnitrophota; species Candidatus Omnitrophota bacterium. The sequence continues at coordinate 8,778 of JAFGIU010000012.1, read as the reverse complement.
ATGCCGGAAAGATTTATGCCGCGATTTGCGCGGCGCCGGCAATTGTTCTGGAGCACCACGGTTTGCTGGAGAATTGCCGGGCAACCGCCCACCCCAATTATTCTTCAAAACTGGGTAACCAGGAGGCCGTGGATTGCAGAGTGGTGATCGACGGGAATTGTGTGACCAGCAGGGGCCCGGGTACGGCCATGGAATTCGCTCTGACCCTGGTGGAATTACTCTACGGGCCCGAAAAGAGGGCGCAGGTGGCTGGCCCTATGCTGGCTTCTTAAAAACTTTCCGCAGCCGGGAACTTGTGGCCCTGCACGCATACCAAATCAGAGTTTTGCAGCCCTGCAGCGGCATGTATTTTGAGCTCCCTGTTTGCCTGGCTTCCTCCACAACATCCACACAGCCCACGCATTTCGCGGAAGCGATCAAATCAAATTTCGTCAATGTCTTCCCATTGATGGTCTCAAGCGCTCGTCCCCAACACTCCCGCGTAAATGCCGTCATTCCGCATCCCCAATCCACGTGACTTTGTCCTGAGAGCAAGTCGAGGTAACGAGCGGTCAGTCTGGACGCCAATTTTCTGGGCCTTGATCTTTTTGCCCGGCTTGTGCGGTGGCCGTTTACAAAGTCACACCCTGATTTAATTTTTTCCACAAAACGCGGGATTTCTCTAGGATGAATTTGCAGGTCTGCATCGAGGGTCATGAGCAGAGACCCTTGAGCGATCATCAGTCCCTCGGTCAAAGTGGCCATTTGTCCGCTGTGCTTGGACATGGAATGGAGGCGGAAACGGGAGTCCTCCTTGCAGGCCGTCCTTATCAGGTAGTTGCTACCGTCCGTACTGTCATCGTCGCAGAGAATAACCTCAGAGCTCAAGTTGAGTTGGGATAGAACCTCGACCAGAGATCCTTGAAGAGCTTCTATTGCCGCGGCCTCATTCCGGATAGGGATAACGATGGACAGGTCCATTCTATAGCTCGGGATTCTTGCAGGGTTGTCTTGGCAAGAGCCTGAGAATCATGAACGTACGGCAGACTCTTTCACACCAGATCTTTGGAACGCCTGCTTGTTGCATCCGCAAAATATCTTTTTCAGCGAAAATACGGAGTCGTTTGAAGAGCAGGACCCAAAGCAGCAGAGTAAGTGTGCTCAGCAGAATCCGTTGCGGTGAAGAGGAACTCACAATCGCCAGGAAGGCAGCTCCGGGCACAAGAGCCATCCCGCCGGGGAAACCGAATCTTAGCGGCAGTGTCTTGGACACGGCAAGGGCGGAAAGTATGGCAATGGTTAGGAATCCCAGGAGAACACCTGCCACGGATCCATATACCCCAAGACGGGGAATAAGAAATATGGATGCACCGATGGTGACCAGCGAACCGCCCAGGTTCACCAGAAAAATGTGCAGAGAGCGTTCTTCCGCCAAGAGAACCTTGAAGTACATGGAGCCCAGAAAGCTCGGCAAAAGCGCAATCAGGAGGAGTCCTAAGGGCGGGCCCGCTCTTCTGAACTCCGGCCCTCCCAGAAGCAAACAAATTTCCGGGCTGAACAGGATTGCCAGACTGAGCGCGCTCATCCACAAGAAAGCCATTTGCGGGACAAGGACGCGGACAAATTCCGCTGTGCGGTGCGTTTGTCCTTCGGTCTTCCAGGAAATGACCACAGGGCTGATCAGTGTTTGCAGCGCGGTGGTGATGTTTTGAGTCAAGCTCATGGCTCTATATGCCAGGGCAAAGATCCCAACGGCAGCCTCATCCATCCAGAGTCGCAGCAGCCATAAATGAACCCAATTGAGGACATAGGTGTTGATCAGACATTGGAAAATATATGGCCAGGAAAAGCGCAAGTGCCGGATAATTTCCGCTCGAGTAGTCTTGGGCTTTCCCAGAAATTTTGACAGGCTTACAAGAATACCGATACTTACGGCCGCAGTGGCCAGTATCGAAATGCCCACGACCATCATGAGGGGAGAATCCGGTTTGAAGAAGAGGACCAAAACAATACCGGTCACAAAGAGCAGCTTCTCGGCAACGTCCACAATCCCAAAGGTGCGCAGCCGGCCGCAGGCTTGTAAGAGGGTGCCGGATATTTCTTTGGCAATGAGAGCAAGACTTCCCAGAAGTATCCAAAGCCAGGGTATGGGCGCTCCGATATACCGTTGAATCGGGTCCTCAAACTTCACGAGGGCGAAAATGGCGAGCAAAAGGAGGGGGAAAAGAATACTGTTGCGGGTCCAAAAACTCAGTTGAAGGCTGCGGGTTTGTTGGTATTCCTCCAGCCCGTAGCGAAAGAGGGCATTGTAATTCCAGGCGGTCAGAGCAGTCCAGACCAAGTAGATGACGGCCAGGTACATGCTCCACCGGCCGAATCCAGCCACCCCGAGGAGCCGGGTTGTCAGGGCCACGCCCAGCACCGAGAGCAGAGTGAGGGCAAAGCGGCCTCCGAGCAGCACCACAAAGCTGGAGCCGCTATTGCGGATGAGCTGGTCGCTGAAGTTCTTGGGGGTCTCTCGAGGCGGACTCGTCATTCAAATTGTTTTGTGAGGCTGTTTTTCATAAGTCCCTATTATACATCGGCATCGACCCTGCCAGGTCTCGAGAGTACAATAGGGACCTGCATGGGCGATTCATCTTTTCTGATCAAGAGGCATTGGGAAATTGTGTCCGCGGTTCCGCTTTTGTTGCTGTTTGCGGCTGTGGTGGCTTTTGTGCAATATACGGCCAGTGTCCTGGCTCTGCCTGGAGAGTGGAACGGTTTTGAAGGGATTATGCTCTTTGCCGCAGACCGCTTGTTTTCCGGAGAGCCGCTCTATTCCTCGCCTTCTGATTATCCCTTTGTCATCTTTATTTATCCGCCGCTTTACCCTCTTCTCTTAAAACCCTTTCTTTGGCTTTTCGGGCCCAGCCTGCTGCCGGCGCGTCTGATTAGCGTGTTTTCCGTGGGGCTGGTGGCCGGATGTCTTTGGCACGGGACTCGCAAGCAGACTTCCAGTCCTTGGATTCCCTGGGCTGTTTTAGGGCTGTTCTTCGGTGATAAGGCCTTGGCCCAGTGGTACGCGATCGGGAGGGTGGATCCCTTGGCAGCGGGCCTGAGCGTTTTTGCCGTGTACTGGGTGGCTGTGCGCGGGGCGCGGGGCAAGGCCTTGGCCCTGGGTCTGGGGTGTGCTTTCTTGGCAGCAGGGGTCAAGCAAACAGGGATTCTGGCCGTGCTGGCAATCCTGTGTGCTGTGTGGAGGGAAAGACCCCGCAAGGCTTTACGCCCAACCGCGTTGACTTTGCTGGCCTTGGCCGGGATCTGGATGCTGCTGGCCGTCTTTACAAGGGGTGGGTGGCTTGTCCATACGGGATGGGGTGCGCAGGCGTGTGCGGACCGGACATGGGGATGGAATCTGGTTGTCCCTTACCTGAAGCTCAACGCGGTCCTTCTGGCTGGAGCCGCGGTTGCGACCCTCTGGCGCTGGAAGGAAGGCCGGGCCAATGCGCTCGATATTTTCTATGCCTTGCTTTGGGTCTTTACGATCTTTGGAATCGCCCGAAAAGGCTCTTCCTATTACTACTTCATCCCCGTTTCCGCGATCGCCTGTTTTCTATTTGGGTATTTGTTGCTCCGGCTTCGGGAGATTTCGCTGAAGACTCAGCAGGCTTTGCCTTTACTCACCGGGATTCTGCTTCTTGCGTTTCAAGGCGCGGCCTATGCCAAGGGGGCCTATCCCATGCCCACCCGCGAGGACGTGCGGATCTATCGAGCCATGTCCGAACATATTGCTCAGGTGGAGGGTCCGGTATTGATGGATACTTGGTACACCGCCCTCCTCAGGGCACAGAGACCCATTCTCTTTGAACCCAATACCTACTACGTGTTGGAAAAAGCCGGAGCTTTTCAGGAAGAACCCCGGAGGGTGATGTTGGAAAAGTTGCTTGCCGATATCGAGGCCCGGCGCTTTAAGGAGATTGTGGCACACTTTGTTTTGTATCTTCCCGAGGTCCAAGAGGCCATTGACCGGAACTACGAGGTCCGCGCGCTCATCCCCATGCGGGATATTTCTTTGACCTATTTCTTCCACATCTATGTCCCCCGTGAGTTGCAAAGGGAGGAACTCCTATGAACTCTGCGTTGAGATCCTCGCGGCGCACCGGGCTTTGGGTCACGGCCTTCACCCTGGGTTTTCTCCTGTTTGCAGTTTTGCGGGCACTTAGCACGGGTCCGACCGGGGACGAGCCCTTTTACGAGGCCATGCGCCGGGCTCTGTGGAATCCTCCCATCAACTGGGATGTGCGCTTTCTTCTGCATCACCCGCCCCTGTGGCCGCTCTTGCAAGAGGGCTTGCTTCGAGTTGTAGGCCTGAGTCACAGCGGTCTGGATCTGTACGCGGTTCGCATTGCGGGTCTGGGTTTTAGTCTCTTGCTGGGCTTTTATACCTTCCGGTGGGCCCGGGAAATGTACGGCGCGCCCCCGGCAGTGGCGGCACTCTTTTTGTTGCTGTGGAATCCGGTGTTGGCAGGTCATGCTTCAACCGGCAATCTGGATGTGCCGGTCAGTGCCCTGATCCTTGCGGCTTTTTATCACTGGTGGAAGGCGGCCAAGGAGTGGCATTGGGGGCATGCGCTGGCCTCAGGGCTTTGGTTGGGCTTGGCTCTGCTGACCAAGCATGTGGCCCTCTTGGCTGCCGGGGTCTTGGTGTTGGCGGCGATTGTTGAGGGTTTGGCCGGAGCGCGGGCCCAGGGCATCCGCGCCGCGGGAGAGGCCTTGCGCCGCTTGGTCTTTGTGGGATTGAGCGCCTTAGCGGTGCTCAATGCGGGCTATGCATTCAACGGATTTGGGCAAAGCCTGGCAGCCCACAGCTATCTTTCGAATCTTTTCTTGAGTTTGAGCCAGGTCCCTGTCCTGAACCGGATTCCTCTTCCCTTGCCCGGGCTCTTTGTGCGGAGCCTGGACTTCCAGTTCTATCTCTCTTCCGTGGGATTCCCGGGATTTTTGAACGGCGAATTCTCGATGAGCGGATGGCCTCAGTATCAGGCCCTGAGCTTTTTGTACAAGAATCCCGCACCCTTTTTGCTTTTGGTTGTGGGATATGCCGGATGGAAGGTCTTCAAACGGCCGCGTTTTGTCCACGGCGAGGGGATGCTGTTGCTGCTGATCGGAGTCGTGGCCCTGTATTTTTCATTCTGTAATCCCCGGGCCCAGGGTTTGCGTTATCTCTTGCCGCTGTATGCGCCTTTGGTGATTGTGTTGTCGCGTATTGTCGGGGAAGTTGCCTGGCAGAAAGTCTTGGGGCCTTTGGCCGTGGCCGGCTTTGGGGTTTGGTATCTGGCTGCCTCGGCGCTCAGTCACCCAAATGAGACCGGTTACTTCAATGAGATCTCCGGCGGGCCCGGGCAGGCCTATAAAATGTTTTTGGATTCCAATCTGGATTGGGGGCAAACAGGGCCCTTGGTCGAGAAAGAGCTGGAATCCTGGGGACCCATGGTCATGGATCCTGGAAAACCGGTGCTGGGGAGAATCTTGGTGCAGGCCGCGGATTATTGGGATTTTCTGGATCCATTGGAGACCTATGCGTGGCTCAGATCCCATGCGCCGGATCACGTTTTTTACGGCACGCATTTGCTGTTTGACCTGAATCTGGAAGACTATCAGAAGGCTTATGAGAAGGACACCTCTGCGGCCAATACCTGTGCACTGGCAAAAGTGCTCCTGGAATCAGGGGAGAGGAACGCGGCCCTTCGCCTGGCACAGCAGGGATTGGAGAGATCCGCAGATTCCGCTCTTTTCTTAGTCCAGTCGCAGGTTTTGCAACAAGACGGGAAAAGTGCGGAGGCCGCTGGACTTTTGCGCAAGGCAGTTGATCTCAACAAAGACTTTTTCCCGGCCTGGGACCAGTTAGCCCTGCTCTACGCCCTTTCCGGGAATCCCGAAGAGGCCGCGGCTTGTGCTCATCGCACGGAAGTGGCCCGCTCGCGTTTGGCCAATGGATTGGTTGTTAAAGCCCCAAAGTCGCGCGGGTTGATCTTGGAGAATCAGAAATGGGTGCAGCTCAACAATGCCGGTTGGCGCGCGTGGGCTGAGGGCCGTTTTGACTCGGCGGCCGGCCTTTTCAGAAAGGCACTTTCCGCGGAGCCCGCATTCGCGCATGGCTACATCAACCTGGCGCGCGCGCTCGAGGGCCTTAATGACATGGAGGGCGCCTTGGAAGCGCAGGAAAAGGGTGTCCGTCTTTTGGACCGGGCTGCAGCCCTGCGCCAGCCTCAGATCTTTTTTGGGGACAAGGTCTTGTTGTTGACTACAGCTTTACGCTGCTCGCCGTTCAGCGACGAGCAGGAGAAAGAGTATTTGAAACTGCTGGAGATGCCGAAAGGTGGGCAAATGAACGATCATTCAAACAAGTCCAACGAAGAACTTCGGAGTCTTTTGACTCCGGAACAGTACCATGTGACCCGGGAATGCGGCACAGAACCCGCGTTTCAGAATGCGCTCTGGGACAACAAGAAGCCCGGTCTTTATGTGGACGTGATTTCCGGGGTCCCCCTGTTTATCTCCACGGACAAATTTGAGTCGGGCACGGGTTGGCCGAGTTTCACCCGGCCTCTTGAGCCTGAGGAGATTGTGGAAGTTGAGGACCATAGCTTTGGCATGAGGCGCGTTGAGATTCGCAGCAAGCGGGCAGATGCACATTTGGGGCATGTTTTCGACGATGGCCCGCAGCCCACGGGTCAGCGCTATTGTATCAACTCCGCGGCCTTGCGCTTTATTCCCGTTGAGAAATTGGAAGAAGAAGGTTACGGAGAGTATCTTTCAAGGTTCTAGAGAGCCAGGTCTTCAAGTTCCTTGAGAGGGATCGGCTTTCCGTCTTTGCTCAGAGAGGTGCCGGTCATTTTGGCCTGCAGGATGAGCTTGTCGTCCTTGAGACGATAAATATCCTGAAGGAAGCCAAAGCGGAGTTTGGATACTTGGATCGCATTTGTCCCCACCCAGAAGCAATCCCCGCTTCGCAGAGGGAATTTGTAGTCGATTTCGGCCCGGGTCAGCACCAAATCCACGCCACGCTCTGACAGACTGGAAAAGTTGATTCCCACCGTGTTGAGGAATTCATGCCGCGCGTGTTCCAGATAGTGATGGTACACGGCATTGTTTACAATCCCTTGCAAGTCGCACTCGTAATCCCGGACTTTGATTTCAATTTTGTGGGAGTAGTGAGAGACAGGGACGTTTCTCATGACTTCGTGTAGCTCCGCTCAGAGAAGCGTCCCTGCAAGTCGTTTAGTCTAGCTTCGGGGGATATATCTCCTTCGGAGATGTGTCTCCTAATTTCCGTTCTTTCCAGCACCACAAAGCTGTAAGCATGAGGATTCTTATCATCCGCTTCATGTTCTTCGCGCTGAATCTCTGTCCAGGTCTTCTCACTAATCTCAAAAAGCTCTGTATCTCCGCTGAAATCTTTATGGATGCGTGTCAGGTAGATCCGGTTTGCATAGGGCAGTGCGGCTTCGTAGATCTGGGCGCCGCCGATGACGAAGACCTCCTCCTCGTCTGTGCAGATCGCCAATGCCTGCTTCATGGAGTGCACCACTGCGCAGCAAGGCGCATTAAATCCTTGCTGGCGCGTAATCACGATATTCGTGCGCTGGGGCAGCAAATGGCCGATGGACTCGTAGGTCTTGCGGCCCATGATCACAGCATTGTTGAGGGTGAGTGACTTGAAGTGCTTGAGGTCTGCCGAAAGCTTCCAGGGGAGTTTGTTTTTGGAGCCGATAATGTTATTGCGGGATGCCGCTGCAATAAGCGACACATTCATACGGCTACCTGGGCCTTGATGTGCGGGTGGTGCTGGTAGTTTTCCAAACTGAAATCCTCATAGTGGAAGTCGAACAAGGACTTTACTTCCGGATTCAGAACAATGGCGGGCAAGGGATAGGGCTCACGGCTCAACTGCAACTGCGCCTGCTCCAGGTGGTTGAGATAGATGTGCGCATCCCCCAAGGTGTGAACAAAATCTCCCGGCTCCAGTCCGCAGACTTGTGCAAACATCAGCGTCAGCAGGGAATAAGAGGCAATATTGAAAGGAACCCCCAGAAAGATATCCGCGCTGCGCTGGAAGAGCTGGCAAGAGAGGCGGCCGCCGGCCACATAGAACTGGAAGAAACAGTGGCAAGGCGGTAGCTTCATACGTTCGATATCCGCCACATTCCATGCCGAAATAATGAGGCGCCGGGAGTTCGGATTGGTTTTGATTTGATTCAGAACGCTGGAAATCTGATCCACTGTGCCCTGGCAGGCCGTGGGCCAGCTGCGCCATTGATGCCCGTAAATCGGACCCAGGTCCCCGTTCTGATCCGCCCACTCATCCCAAATTGTCACCCCGTGATCGTGCAGGTATTTGACATTGGTGTCCCCCTTCAGGAACCAGAGTAACTCGTAAATAATGGATTTTAGATGAAGCTTTTTAGTGGTGATCAGGGGAAAACCCTTTGAGAGATCAAAGCGCATTTGGTGGCCGAAAACACTCAGAGTCCCGGTGCCGGTCCGGTCATTTTTGCGCGCCCCGTTTTCAAGCACATGCTGCATTAAGTGGAGATATTGTTTCATGGAGTTTATAGATTCCTTCAAATCGAAGAGACTTTCAAGCCTTGTCCGAACTCCTTGCGGGCGAGGTGCTTTGGAGAAGACTCATGAGGTGTGTGTAAACGCTTACTCGTTTTTGGATCGCAGGGGGGCCAGGGCGGAGTCCAGTTCGGTGATGTCGGTAAAGAGCTGGACGAGTTCGCTGGAGCTCATGGGCGCGGGCTGGGAAGAGGT
>JAFGIU010000011.1 GCA_016929445.1 Candidatus Omnitrophota bacterium | reverse complement strand
CTCCTGGTTCCTGTTTTCTACCACCACGAGACTCTCCCTTCAACCGGCTTCATTTTTGGGGGTCGGGTCAAGGACACTCCGGTGTCTTCGACTCTGTTCACAATGTAGATGCCTGCCATGGGATCCTCCTTATGGTGTGAGGCTGCGTTTTGAACTTTGCTTTGCGCCCCGCACTCCCCGTCTCAGGATGACCCCGGGAGCCGTCGACAGTCAGTTTCCAATCGAAGTATACCTGCGGAAAACATAGAAAAAAGACGGGATGGCAGTATAGAAATGTTTGCGAAAGCAAGAGAAGGTAAGTTTGCGTGAAGCTTTGGAGGGACTAAGCGTTCTCCCATTCACCTGAGGACATCAGACGCCGCTTGCCGAAGTCGGGATTCTGCAGCAGTTCTCTTGCATTGAACACCGGGCCTTCCGCACAAACGCGGACTGTGCCGCAAGCGCACTGGCCGCAGATCCCCATGCCGCACTTCATATAGCGTTCCATGGCTAATTCGCATTCCACCCCAAGCGCCCGCGCCGCTTTCGCGACTAAGACAAGGAACTTCTCCGGGCCGCACGCGCAGATGAGCTTGGCGCGCGTCTTCTTGACCGCAGCCTCCAACCCGTCCGTGGGGAAGCCTTTCACGCCTGCCGTGCCGTCCACTGTGTAAAAATTGACCTGGGGAAAACGCTCTGTATAGAGACGGCTCTGTGCGGTGTTCTCGCCGTAAAGCACGGGGGCATCGGGAAAACGGTCTGCCAAGGGGGCCACGTCGGCAAAGCCCACTCCGCCCGCCACAATCACGCTCTCGGGCTCCAAGCTGAAGCCCTGCCCGTAGGGCCCGCGCACTCCCACAAGCTCCCCGGCTTGAAGGCCTGCGAGGCGTTGGGTAAACTCCCCGCGCTTGCGCACCGTGATCAGGAGTCCCTCTTTATCGTGGCCGGCCACAGTAAAGGGTTTTTCGTTGATTCCGGGCAGCCAAATCATCAGGAACTGGCCCGGCACATATTCCTTCCGGTAATCCAAATGGAGCGTCGTGGTGTCGGCGTTCTCGGCAAAGGCACGCCGTACCTTCACTATCTTCGGCAGATCATTCCCCATGCGCCAGCCCTCTGACATCCTTTAGTGAAGAAACTCCCTTTTCGGCCAAAATTTGAGTCATTTCTCCGGCAATCTGCGCAAAGGCCGAAGGCCCTCCGGACAGCACTGCCGTCCCCACGCCCACAGCGGTTGCTCCGGCCATAATCATCTCGATGGCATCCGCGCCCGTACTCACGCCCCCGGTGCCGATGATGGGAAGTCCCACCTCCTTGGAAAGCTGGTAGGTCGCGGCAATGGCCAAGGGCTTCAGCGCCGGCCCGCTGATCCCGCCAATGCCAAAGCCCAGATACGGACGCCCGGTCTCGATATTGATCAACATTCCCGGGCCCACGGTGTTGACGGCGGTGAGTCCATAGGCTCCCGCCTCTTTGGCTGCCAGGGCCAATTCCACCATGTTGTTGGCTGCAGCCGGGAGTTTGATAAAAACCGGCTTGGAAGTGTGTGCGCAAACAGCCTTCACGATTTCCCGGATCGTATCCGGGTCATCCTGTCTGGCCATTTTGCCGAAACCGGGGGTGTGAGGACACGAGACCGGAATCTCCAAGGCGGCAAAGCCGAGCGGATCAAAGGCTGCGGCCATCTGCGCAAACTCCTCGATATTGGAGCCGATCAGAGAACCGATCACCGGACCGCCGACCCCGCTCAAATCACTGTATTCCTCCACGGCCTTCTTCACGCCGGGATTGGAATAGCCCACCGCATTAATACAACCCGGACCGAAATTGAGAACCGTGGGATTGTTATGGCCCTTGCGCGGATTCACGCTGATGGATTTGATGGTGGCAGCCCCGGCGCCCTCGGAAAATACGCGCTTCAAAATATCCCGCGTAGTCCCGAGTATCCCCGAAGCGAGGATCAACGGGTTTTTCAGGGTACAGCCGAAAATTTCAGTGCAAAGACTGGGTTGGGTGCTCACAGGGCTCCTTCGGAGAGTGAAAGTGAGTATTGAGAAAGTATTCTAGGGCATCGGCCCTGGCAGGTCAAAACCAGATTCGCCACAAGCCTTTTCAGATGGTGGGGACGGTTCTCGCGTAACACGCTGAGCCCAAATAAGTAGGCGAGAACCGTCCCTGGTATCTGCTCAAGCAAAATAGATGGGGCTTGACTGACGTGTATAAACATGTTATTAGTATTTATAAGACTATTAGTTTTATGCATCCGTTGAGGTTACAACCTATTCAAAGGGGGGATCGATGAGTCACAAATTATCATTTAGATCTGCCGCCGTAATTTTGGCGGGCACGGCGCTTTTATTATGTCTATCCGGGTTACATCCAAACCACGCCTTGGCCAAGCGAAAGCCCACGCCGCCGCCTCCAGAACCGGTCTCTTACGTGGAGGCAGCCACAGATTTTCTACGGACTCAGATTGGACCCGTGGGACTCCTGGACAGCTATGTTGAGGATAACGCCGACTATTCCTACACCTATGACAATGCCTTAGCTGCGATGGCCTTTATTTCCGCCGGTGATTTGGATTCCGCCCGGACAATTCTCGATGCCTTTGCACGCATCGGTCCTGATTACAACGGTGGATTTGTACATCGTTACAATAGCATTGACGGTCAACCCGTAGAAGGAATTGCCGGCGTAGGGCACAATGCTTACCTGCTCCAAGCAGTTAACCTTTACTATCTTGAAACACACGACCCTCGTTATAACAACCTGGCCTCGACTCTGGCCGCCCACATCCTTTCTTATCAGGATTCCGATGGGGGCTTGTTCGGAAGGCCTAGTGTTTCGTGGAAAAGTGCGGAAAATAATTTAGCCGGCTACTGTGCCCTAAATAATCTCGGTGTCAACCTGGGGATCAGCGCCTACAAGAGCAGCGCCGCATTGATCAAAAACTTTCTCATTACCGAATGTTGGGATGGCTCCCGTTTCCTTACAGGTGAAAATGACACCATGATTGTTACCGATGTACAGGCTCTAGGCACATTGATCCTGGGAGCAGACTATTCCAACGGTTCCTATTGGATCCAACCTCACACGCTGACCACACGGCGTTATGACCGCAGGAAGAGCATTACCGGTTTTGACATGAACACAGATAAGGACACGGTTTGGACTGAAGGCACATTGCAGCAGTCTCTGGCCTATCTTCTGGCAGGAGACCTCCCCAAGTCCAATGCTTTCAGGTCAGAAGCAGAAAAGCTCTTTCAAGGCTCCGGGGCTCTGCGGCAAGCCAGTAATACGGGCACGTCCGGGTTTGGAGATACTTTTCAACCTTGGCAAGCCGTGGCTCCGACTGCCTGGTATATCTTTGTACACAACCAGGACAATCCTTTTGAAATTCTGAAGTAGTCCGCTTTTGACGGGGGTAGCCCCTTAGGAGGAGAAAAAAACGCATCCACACCGGATGCGTTTTTTTTATTCGGTGGGAAAGGCGCGCCGGATCTGGCGCACAGCCTGGCGCAGGCGAGCCTCGTTTTCAGTGAGGGCAATGCGGAGGTAGCCTTCCCCGTCTTCGCCAAATCCCCTGCCCGGCGCTGTAGCCACTTCGGCTTTGGCCAGGCACTGCATGGCAAACTCAATCGAGCCCATCTCGCGATAGGGCTCCGGAATCCGGGCCCAGACAAACATACTCGCGCGCGGCTTTTCCACGCGCCAGCCCGCGCGGATCAGACCTTCGAGCAGGCAATCCCGGCGGTTCTCATAAATCTTGGCTTGCTTTCTCATATCTTCGTCGCAATGCCGCAGGGCAATGACTGAAGCAATCTGAATGGCCTGGAAAATTCCGTAATCGTAGTAGCCCTTGATCGCGCCCAGCAGCTTGACCATATCCGGGTTGCCCACCACAAAACCAATTCGCCAGCCCGCCATATTAAAGCCCTTGGAAAGCGTCATGCACTCGACCCCGACGTCCTTGGCGCCTTTGGCCTGCAAAAAGCTGGGCGCCTGGTAGCCGTCAAAGGTCGTCAGCCCATAAGCAAAGTCCTGCACCACGTAAAACTTGTGCTGTTTGGCCAGCTTGACGATCTCCTCAAAAAAACCGAGCTCTACGGTGCGGGCAGTTGGATTGTGAGGGAAGTTGAGAATCACGATTTTGGGTTTGGGCGAAACCGTGCGGCAGGTGTCTGAGATACTTTTTAGCAGGGCCTCTTCACCGCCGTTCATGGTTACGCCAATCACATTGGCTCCGGCAATGACCGGGCAATAAATATGGATGGGAAAGGTCGGGGTCGGCGTGAGCGCCACATCCCCCGGGCCCAAGGTGGCCAAACATAAATGGCTGAAGCCCTCTTTGGAGCCGATGGTGGCAATGACTTCAGACTCGGGATTCAGGCCCACACCCCAATGCCTCTCGTAAAACTGGGCCAGGTCCCGGCGAAGATTGAAAATCCCTTGGGACACAGAATAGCGCTGGTTGCGCTTCAGGGCAGCCGCCTCGCAGAGCTTGTCCACAATAACCTGGGGTGTCGGGTCATTGGGGTTGCCCATTCCCAGGTCAATGATATCCACCCCGTCCCGCCGCAATTTGGCCTTGAGCGCATTGATCTTCCCGAATAGATAGGGCGGCAACCGGTGCATGCGCGCGGACGCCATGGCCGGCAAATCCACAGCCAGCAGAGATTCCGCTGAAGGGGTGAAATTCACAATGTCTGGGTCTGAATCCGTCATATTCGCTATTTCCCGTAGTTGGAGTAGTTTAAGGCTTGCCCAGGGGCGGGTCAAGCGGCGATATAGACGGTCTTGATGTTGACAAATTCCCGGATGCCGAAGCTGGAGAGCTCCCGGCCATAGCCGGATTCCTTGATTCCCCCAAAAGGCAGGCGGGGATCGGATTTGACGTAGGAATTGACGAAGCAGCATCCGGCCTCGAGCCGTCGCGCGGCAATCTCTTCCCCTTTCCCGGGGTCTGCAGTGAAAACCGCAGCCCCCAGGCCAAAGACCGAGTCATTGGCCACTTCGATGGCCTCCTCCGTGCCCGTGACCCCGATAACGGCGGCCACAGGCCCGAAGGTCTCCTCTGCGTAAAGGGACATGCCCTTTTTCACATCGGTCACGACCGTGGCCGGGTAAAAAGCGCCCGGGCCTTCGGGAAGGGTTCCACCCAATAACAGGCGGGCTCCTTGGGCCAGGCTGCGCACCACTTGGTCATGCAGTTCGTTGCGCAGGTCCACACGCGCCTGGGGTCCCAGAGTGGTCTCCTCCTCCAGGGGAGAGCCCATCACCGAGGCTCCCATATTCCGCACCAGCAGCTTTTCAAAACGCTCTTTGACCGGCTCCACCACAATAAAGCGCTTGGCAGCAACACAGCTCTGGCCGCCGTTGATCAGACGGGAGGCCGAACAAGCCGCAGCCGCCTTTTCAAGGTCCGCGTCTTCAAGGACGAGGTACGGATCCGAACCCCCGAGTTCCAGCACAGTCTTCTTGAGCGCTCTGCCTGCGCTGGAGGCCACAGCCCGCCCTGCAGGCGTGCTGCCCGTCAGAGTGACCGCCCGCACCAAAGGGTGCTGAATCGCGGCCTCGACCTTGGAACTCCCGATCATAAGGTTCTTGAACAGGCCCTTGGGAAAACCGGCCTCCAGGAAAATCTCTTCTATTGCCTGTCCGCAACCGGGCACATTGGAGGCGTGTTTGAGCACTCCGGCATTGCCCGCCATGAGCGCAGGCGCGGCAAAACGGAAGACCTGCCAGAACGGAAAATTCCAGGGCATGACAGCCAAGACCACACCCAGGGGCTCATAGGCGACAAAACTCCTGGCCGCATCACTGGCTACGGGTTCGTCCTCCAAAAAACTCTCGGCCCGCTCCGCATAGTACTCGCAGACCCAGGCGCACTTTTCGACCTCGCTGCGTCCCTGGACAACGGGTTTGCCCATTTCCACGGCCGCCATTTGCGCCAAGTCTTCAGCCCGCGCCCGGAGAACCGCCGCCGCCTTGCGCATGGGGATGGCCCGCTGTTCAAAAGGCACCCGCCTCCAGGACTGAAATGCCGCATCCGCGGTCTCAATGGCCGCCCTCACTTTTTCCGGGCTGATTTCTTCAAAGCTCTCGAGCTTCTCCCCGGTGGCTGGATTCAGAACTTCAAGCGGCATTTCGCCTCCTTCGCGGGAATGACAGTCCTGTGTCCCTTATAGAGAACACGTTCGTTCCTTAAGCACCGTGGTCAAAGTATGCACATTCTCCGAATAGTCCACAGGCACTTCCAAAATACTCACACCCCTGGAGTCCAGGAGTTTCTGCAAGCTTGGCTTCAACTCTTCGGCGGAGTGGAGTCGCTGTCCTTTGGCCCCATAGGCTTGGGCGTATTTCACAAAATCCGGATTCCCGAAATCGAGCCCCCACTCGGTATAACCCAGACCCGATTGCTTCCACTGGATCATGCCGTAGCCGTTGTCGTTGAGAATCAAAATGGTCAAATCCAAATTCAGCCGGACCGCTGTCTCAAGTTCCTGAGAGTTCATCATAAAACCGCCATCCCCGCACACCGCCACCACCTTGCGTCCGGGATAGACTAATTTCGCAGCCATGGCCGAGGGCAATCCCGCTCCCATACTGGCCAAGGCATTGTCCAGAAGAACCGTGTTGGGTTCATGAGCTTTGTAATTGCGGGCAAACCAAATTTTGTACATCCCGTTATCCAAGGCGAGGATTCCGTCATCCGGCATGACTGCGCGCACATCCGCAACCAATCGTTGCGGCAGCAACGGAAACCGTTCGTCAACGCTTCCCTCCGCCACATGGATCTCCACCTCTTTTTTGACTTTCTTGTAATAGCTGAAGTCCCAGTGCTTCTGCGGTGTTAACGCCTCGCATAATTGCCACAGGCTGTTGGCCACATCGCCGACCACCTCACACTGGGGGAAATACACGGGGTCGACTTCCGCAGAGGAAAAATTGATGTGGACTACCTGGGTTCCTCCGGGCTTCATGAAGAACGGCGGCTTTTCCACCACATCGTGTCCCACATTGATAATCATGTCCGCGCGGTCCAAGGCACAGTGGAGGTAGTCTCCGTCGGAAAGCGCGCAAGTGCCCAGGAAAAGCGGATGCCGTTCGTCGATTACCCCTTTGCCCATTTGAGTCGTACAAAAATAGAACCCGGTTTTGTCCACCAGTTGGCGCAGGGTCTTGGACGTCATTTTACGATTCGCGCCCGCGCCGATGACCAGCAAAGGGTACCGGGCTGATTGAATCAGGTACGCGGCCTGGACCACTGCTTTTGCTTCCGCAACCGGGCGGCGGATGCGACGGGGTTCGATCACAGGTTCATCGCTCTCTTCAGCGGCAATGTCTTCGGGCAACTCCAAATGCGTGGCCCCGGGCCGTTCCTCTTCAGCCAATCTAAAGACCTCTCGGACGCGGGACGGAATATTGTGGGCAGAGACAATCGAACGGGTGTATTTGGTCAAAGGCTTCATCATGCCCACCACATCCACAATCTGAAACTGCCCTTGCTTGGAGGTCTTGACAGGCTTCTGCCCTGTGAGCATGACCATGGGCATGCCTCCGAGCTGGGCATAAGCGGCCGCGGTCACCAAGTTGGTTGCTCCAGGGCCTAAGGTCGACAGACAAACCCCGGCATGGCCTGTGAGCCGTCCGAGGGTTGCAGCCATGAACCCGCCCGCCTGCTCATGGCGGCAGAGAATAAGTTGGATGGAAGAGCTGCGCAAAGACTCCAGAAAATCCAGATTTTCTTCCCCCGGTACACCAAAGACATACTTCACGCCTTCGGCCTCCAGGCATTTGACAAAAAGGTCGGAAGCTTTCATTCCGTGTATTCCTCCAGTAAGCGCATAAGTTCCTGGGCAGACTCCGGAACCACTTTGATCTCTCCCCCAAAAATCGCCTCAGCGCTGACCGGATCCAGGCCGTAAAAAACCGCATTGGCCTCATCGTTGTGGTGGAGCACCGCCCCTTCCAAGGCTGCCCCGGCAAAAAGTCCTTTGGTACGCGAATAGGCGAAAATCTCCGACTGAAGCAGGACATCCGCGCCCACCTCCGCATGCCTTCCCACAGGCCCGGCAGCCACCGAAGCATCCGCTCCCAGAGTCAGTTTTTCCTCAGCCATGCGGGCCACACTGCTGGGGCTCTTGAGCACCAACACAATATCCGCAGCTTCCACCCCGGCTTGCCAGCCGAAACTCCCGCCCGAGAGGTACACAAAAACCGGCGGGCTCCAGAGATCCTCCGCCCGCCGCACGCACAGGACCCCGCTCCCGTGCCTCAAGCCCACCATAAACCCGGCCTTGATAAGCTGAGGGAAGATCACCACCCCATAAGCGTTGGACAAAATCCCTCTGGGAATCCCTTCCTCGGGCATCTCCAGGCTTTCACGCAAGACTTCCGCGCACTCACGCACCTTTTCATCCCCTTCTCCTTCGGCCGGGGCAAGACCGGGAATACAAAACACAACCACAGAAAGAATGACGACCAGCCGGACCAACCTGGAAGCACAGTTCATGGAGATCCTCCGCAACTTAAGACCGCCGTTCTTGACGCGCCCCGATTATAGCACTTTGCGCGCGATCTCCTGTGCAATGGCCAAAGAAGCTGTCGCTGCGGGAGAAGGGGCATTGTACACTTGCAAAGCCCTATTCCTCTGGGAGATGACAAAATCCTGAACCAAAGAGCCGTCCGGAGCCACGGCTTGGGCCCTCACCCCGGCTGGAGAAGCCTGAAGATCTCCCAGGACTAAAGCGGGCACAAGCTTATTTGCCTCGCGCAAAAACGCCCGTTTGCTCCAGGAGCGTTTCATTTCCGTGAATCCCGTTTTCCAGTATTTGCCCGCCATTTTCCAGAAGGTCCGGTCCCCAAGCATCTGCGCCAGATCTTTGGCTGAGATATCGGAGCGCTGATAGCCTTCACGCTTCCAGGCCAATACGGCGTTAGGCCCCAAAAGCACCCTCCCGTCCACCGTCCGTGTCAGGTGCACCCCCAGAAAAGGCAGTGCGGGATCGGGCACGGGATAGATGAGCCCGCGCACAAGGTCCCGGCGCGTGACCGGAAGTTCGTAGTACTCTCCTCTAAAAGGAATGCTTGAAACCGGCGGCATGTCTCCTGAGAATTTCCCCATACGATTGGCGTGAAGACCTGCGCAATTAACCAGAGTCCGGGCCTCAATGGACCGCTCCCCACTGGAGATCACCCATGCGTGGCTTCGCCGGGTCAAGGTTTCCACTTTGGTGTTAAGAGAGATCTCCCCCCCTGCCTTTTGAATCTCCGAAGCCAAAGCCTCCGCGATTTGGGAAAAACTGACAACTCCCACCCGCGGCAAGTGGATGGCCCGGATTCCCCGCGCCTCGGGCTCGATTTCAGCCAAACGCTCAGGGCCGATAAGCTCTATTTCGCCAATTCCGTTGGCCCGGCCCCGTTGGTACAGCGCTTCCAATCGCGGGATTTCTTCTGCCGAAGTGGCGACAACGACTTTTCCGCAGCGTTCCATTTGCAACCCATGTTTCTCGCAGAAGTTCTCCATCAGGCGCACTCCGCTCACACAGAGCTGTGCCTTCAAAGACCCTTCCTTATAGTAGACGCCCGAATGCAGGACCCCGCTGTTGCGGCCGCTTTGGTGCAGAGCTAAGGCGGATTCCTTTTCGAGCAGAAGAAGTCTTAGGGAGGGTTTTTGTTGAAGAAGCGCGCGAGCTGCGGCAAGCCCCACAATGCCCCCGCCGATAATAGCTACGTCATAAATCATAATGATACGGAAAAAAAAAGGCCTTCACGGAATTCGGAAGACACCGTGTTAGGGTATCTTCCTCCTCCGCAAAGACCTCATAAAACCTTACGTCCAAGACTTTGCCTTCGGCGCTTTATTCGCCCGGAGTCACACTCAGGACCTTGACTTCGAATTCCAACGTCTTCCCCGCCAGCGGGTGATTCAAATCCAGCTTCAGAGCCTCATCACTTATTTCCGCAATCTGGGCATGAAACGGCCGACCGCTGTCGTCCTGTCCCGAAAGCAACATCCCCACTTCCGCCTCCAAACCCGGTTCGAGTTGGTCCTTTTGGATCTCCAAAAAAGCCCCAGGGTCCACCTGGCCATACCCCTCGTCCGGAGAGACTTGGACCTGCTTGCTCTCCCCTTCCTGCATGCCCAGCAATTCCCGCTCCAGCCCGGGGATGAGTTCTCCGCGGCCATGCACATAGGTGAGAGGCTCGGCACCCACTGAGGTATCCATCACCCGGCCTTCCACCTTGAGGGTGTACTCAATCGATACTTCCGAACCGTCCGCGACAGCCATCGGTGTTTCCTCCGTGTTTACTCCCTGATCCGCACTGGCAGTGGAAAAGCCGATGACGCAAAAGCTCAACAGCAAAAATCCAAAAGCCATCCCAAAGACACTACGAGACTTCAACCGATTGTCCACATATTCTCCCCGGCTTATTCGGACGGGCGTTCAAACACCAAGGAGGCATTGGTGCCGCCAAATCCAAAGCTGTTTGACAGCACGCGAGTAAGCTTTACGTTATCTCTTCTCTGTGTCACGATCGGAACCCCTTCGGCCCGGGGATCCAGATTCTCCACATTGGCCGTACCCGAAATAAAGTTCTCCTCCATCATCAGGAGGGAATGGATGGCTTCATGAACTCCGGCAGCCCCCAGGGAATGCCCGTTTAAAGACTTGGTGCTGCTCACAGGCGGAACCTCGGCCCCGAAAACTTCTCTTAGCGCCTCGATCTCTTTCATGTCCCCGACCGGAGTGGAGGTGCCGTGCGCATTGATATAGTCGATCGGTCCCTTGACTGTCGCGATCGCCTGCCGCATGCAGCGAATCGCGCCTTCGCCCGAAGGCTGAACCATATCAGAACCGTCCGATGTAGCGCCGTAACCCACCAGCTCAGCGTAAATTTTGGCCCCGCGCCGGATCGCGCGTTCTCTTTCTTCCAAAACCAGGATCCCAGCGCCGCCGGCAATAATAAATCCATCCCGGTCCGCATCAAAGGGACGCGAGGCGCGCTCCGGTGTGTCATTGTATTTTGTGCTCAATGCCCCCATGCTGTCGAACATCATGGCCAAGGTCCAGTGTTCCTCTTCCGCTCCCCCGGCAAAGACAATCTCCTGTTTGCCCAATTGGATTTGTTCCATGCCCACGCCAATACAGTGCGCACTCGTGGCACAAGCGGAAGAAAGGCTGAAGCCCACACCCTTGGTCTTAAAGGAGGTGGAAAGACACGCAGCAACCGTGCTGCTCATTGTGCGGGGCACCACATAGGGGCCCAAGCGCCGGATCCCTTTTTCGCGCAAGGTATCCGCAGCCCAAACCACATTCTCGGAGCTCGCGCCCCCGGACCCGGCAACCACACCTGCCGACGGACTCGTGACTTCCTCTTCAGAGAGTCTCGAGTCCTCGATTGCCTGCTGCATAGCCACATAAGCGTAAGCAGCGGCATCCCCCATAAATCTCTTGAGCTTTCGATCCACCAATGCATCCAGGTCAATATCCGGCCAGCCGGCCACCTGGCTTCGCAAACCCATCTTGTTGTATTCTTCCTCAAACCGGATACCCGATTTCCCCTCTTTCAGGGATTGAGTGACCGCCTCCTTGCTGTTGCCCAGGCAAGAAACGATGCCCATCCCTGTAATCACCACTCGTCTCATAATCTGTCCTCAAAAACCTTCGGTTGAAGTGAAGAGTCCCACGGTCATTCCCTCGGCAGCGTAAATTTCCCTGCCGTCCACGGAAAGGATCCCATCGGCAATACCCATTGTCAGCTTGCCGGCAATGACCCGCTTAATGTGCACATGATAACTCACCAAACGGGCTGAGGGCAAAATCTGCCCTCTGAACTTGACGCCTTTCACACCCAAAGCCCTGCCCCGGCCGCGATGCCCGACCCAGGCCAGGTAAAAACCCACCAATTGCCACAGAGCATCCAAGCCCAGACTCCCGGGCATCACCGGATCTCCTTTAAAATGGCACTTGAAAAACCACATATCAGGCTTCATATCCAGCTCGGCCCGGACCTCCCCCTTCTTATACTTGCCGCCTGTATCGTTCACCTCCGGAATCCGGTCGATGAGTAACATCCCAGGAAGAGGCAGGGTCGTAAAATCCTTGCCGAACATGCGGCCTTCCGCGCATTCCAGGACCTGCTCGTAATCAAAGGAATCCCGTTTCATAGCCTCCGCTTATCCCGCAACTTCATCCCGCAACTTAAGATAGAAAATGACCGCTGAACCACCGGTGCTTCAGCGGCGCGCCGGCCCAGGTCCGGGCCCCGGTTGGTCGGCAATCTCCCAAACATGATAAAACACATGACCTTCGGCACCAAGCACTATTTTGCGCAGAGTTTCATCATTTCCAAGCTGCTCCGGCCCAGCCAGCAGCCCCTAGTAACGCAAATAGCTGCGTTTCCTCCTCAGCTGGGTTGAAAACAAAATGAGAAAGGCTAAATATCCCATCAACGGAAGGATCATTCCCCATTTCTCCGGAGTGGGGTACCAGGGAGGCGTCTTCAGAATGATATGGATTGCCAGGACATTTCCAAGAGCCGCCAAAATGACCCAGGTCATGCCCAGGCCCCACACCCAACGCTTGAGCCTCAGAAGGGCCATACCTACGATCACCGGAAGCACGACAAACACTGCTGCATGGAAACTCCACTCCACGGGATAAGGGACTACCAAAGCCAAATATCCACGATCGAGGTACCCCAAGAAAAAATAAGCCAGGCTCAGGGGCGCCAAAAGAAACAGGCACAGAGAAAGAATCACGAATCTCTTGGGTACAGATAGCCGGCCCAGATTGGCGCCACAGTGCTTGCACACGATCGCCCCTTCAATGATCTCTCCTTTACATACCGGACAAATCATGGACACCCCCTGTCAATATTGGCTCGCGCAGGAAAACAGACACAGACCCAAGAAGACCAAGGCTGCGATGAGCGCCAGACCCAGTTTCATGAGAGGGCCTAAGGTGCTGCGTCCCAATCCCTTGATAGTGATCCAGACTAAAACGGCAAACCCGATAATCAGCAGGACCGGGGCAGCCTGGCTCATCGGACATTCCCGCAGTTCTCACAAGTCGCCTTGTTCTTTGCGGTGAGTTCTTTACAGAAGGGACAGGTCACCCTCTCGGCCGGCCTGTCCGGAACCACCGGTTTTGCCAAGGTCCCGGCTTTGTCTGTCTGCGTCGGGATCGCGTTGACCGAAGCGGGTTTGAGTATCCCGGCGGCTGCGCCCGGCGATAGTACAGACAATTTGGCGTCAATACTTCTCAGCAAAGAAACACTCTCGTTGATCTTCCAATACCAACAGGCCAATTCACGAAAAATTAGCAGGATGACAAGAAGAACCATGAGCACTGCAATCACAACGGAAAAGGCGCCGTACATAGATCTCCTCCGGATTTAATGAGTTATTGAGAATCTGGTTCTGAACCAGGGCCTTCGTTCAGATATCTTTCCGTGTAATAGTCCCTCAAATCCTGGGGTGAGTGGTCATAATGCAGAAACCGGTGCCGCCAGAGCTTGTCCCGTTCGCACTCTTCAGGCGACTTGTTCTGGATAGGGCAGTATCGTCTCTCGAGTTCATTGGCAATGGCCAGACTCCAGTGCAAGGTGCCATTGGCCCACTCACAGTATTCACACCAAAGTTTGTCCACCAGGGTAAGATGAACGAGCTTGTGCCGGTCAAACGCGAAGAAAGGTTTGGGATTGATAAAAGGCTGGTTTCGGATCCAAAAATAGGATTTATTGAAGAACCAGGCAAAAACATAGAGAGGAACCAGAACAATCATAAAACAGAGAATCATCAACATCCCGAGCCTGGGGCCCACGAGGCCCAAACGCTGTTTACGGCCGGCGACTTTATTCAGCTCCTTCAGATATCCCTGGATACTGACCTTTTCCATGGGCCCCTCCTTGGCTCCTACTGCACGGACTCTGAACCGCGCGCAATCCGGATGATCAGATCAACTACAATTGAATCGTGCTGACGATCTGATCCAATAATTCCGTGTGCGCACTCCAATTAGAGGAAACGCATTCCACATCCGCGCTTCGGCGGGTGTTTTTGGTGCTGTAAATCGAATAACGCAAAGAACCCTCGCCCAAAGAACTCCAGACCTTGAGCCCCCTCCACTCCTTTCCCTTGAGCCTTTGGTAAAGCATCTTCCCCTGCGCATGAGCAAGCACCAACTGACTTT
Source organism: Candidatus Omnitrophota bacterium (assembly GCA_016929445.1). NCBI lineage: Bacteria > Pseudomonadati > Candidatus Omnitrophota > Candidatus Omnitrophota bacterium. The sequence continues at coordinate 129,435 of JAFGIU010000011.1, read as the reverse complement.
GGTGCTCCAGAAGCCACGGCTCCCAACGGGCTCTCAGAATGGCTTCGTGGAAGGTAAAGGGGTCGGCTGAAGTAGTCGACAAGGTCAAGGCCAAGGGTACTCCCGGAGCCTGAGGCCCGAAGCGCAGAATCAAGCCCCTATTCCTGCTCATAAAATACGCAGAGCCCATGCCCTCTGTATCAGAAGGTGAAGTCATTTTTGTAAAATCATTGGGAAGCATCACGGAGATTGTATCTAGTTGTGTCTTCTCCCAGGATTCCGGTATCGCCTTGGATTGCAGATTGAGGAATCCCTCAAATCGGGGGCGCGGAGCATCCTTCCAGATTCGAAAATACCCGCTGGTCCAAAAGAAGAAAGCAAACCCAGCCCCCAATAATGTGAACACAACAATGAGTTTGCTGTTTTTCATCAGTATCTTTCGACTCTTCCCCGTTGGAGGTCACATGCCCACAACCGTGGATTTTAGCATGATGCGCACCACGCACCAACCCAAGTTCAAGGCTGTCCGCACGTTCGGACCCTTCCCACAGCCTCCTGCCATCCTGCATAAAGGGCACAGCGCACCGCAGGTTTCATGCCCGGCAAAAAACGTTGTGGCTTTGGCTCCGCGCGCTCAAACACCTCAGTACCCGCTTCCCAAATCCCGTTCTGAATGCCGGCCAATAAAGCCACTCCCTTGGCCGTAAATTCCACACTTGAGGGACACACGACAGGCAGACCCAAGAGGTCTGCCTGAAACTGCATGAGAAACTTGTTCCTGGAGGCTCCGCCGTCCACGCGCAATTCTTTAAAACGCAATCCGCTATCCCGGGCCATGGCCTGGACCACATCCACGGTTTGGTAAGCCATCGACTCCAGAGCGGCACGCACAATCTCGGCCCGGCCGGTCCCGCGTGTCATCCCGACCAAAGCCGCACGCGCTTCTTGATCCCAATACGGCGCGCCCAATCCCACAAAGGCAGGAACTAAGTACACGCCTCCTGTGTCCGGAATACCGGATGCAATGGCCTCGGTCTCCTGCGCCTCTTTGATCAGATTCAGTCCGTCGCGCAACCACTGGACTGCAGCGCCGGACACAAACACGCTCCCTTCCAAGGCATAGGTAGGTTCGCCCTTAGGCCCGCAAGCCAAAGTGCTCAACAGACCGTGCCTGCTCTGGATGCATTGATCCCCGGTTTGGAGCACCAGGAAACACCCTGTTCCATAGGTATTCTTCATCTGTCCCGGGCGCGTACAACCCTGGCCAAAGAGCGCTGCTTGTTGATCTCCTGCAACTGCGGTAATGGGAATACCTGCCGGCAGGGGCCCTAAACGCACGGTCCTGCCGTATTCTGCGGCCGAGGCATGGACTTCAGGCAACAGGCTGCCGGGAACTTTGAGTTGTTTGAGAAGATCCGGATCCCATCGACGCTTTCGGATATTGAAAAGCAGCGTGCGGGAGGCATTGGAAAAATCCGTCGCGTGCACCTGTGCGCCGGTTAAGCACCAAATCAACCAAGAATCCACAGTGCCGAATGCGAGTTTGCCCTGCCGGGCCCGATCCGCTGCGCCGCGCGTATGGTCTAAAAGCCAGCGAATCTTTGTCCCTGAAAAGTACGCATCCAACTTAAGCCCGGTGCGCCGCCGGACAGTCTTCTCCAGCCCCTGCTTCTTGAGCGCTTCACACAGGTCCGCGGTGCGCCGGCATTGCCATACCACTGCCGGGGCAATGGGCTTGGAGCTCTTACGATCCCATATCAAAGTCGTTTCGCGCTGATTGGTGACCCCGATACAGCTTAATTCTTTGCCGGAAATCCCGGCACACGCCAAGGCGCGCTTGGTCGCCGACAGTGTGGTACCCAGCAATTGATCCGGATCATGAGAGACCCAGCCGGGCTTGGGAAAGATCTGGGGCAGCTCCACAGAACCCTGCCCCGCAATCTTGCCGTCTTCCCTAAAGATTAGGGCCCGGGAACTGGTGGTGCCCTGGTCAATGGCCAGAACATAAGCCCGCTTCACAACAGCCCATCCCCTTCCGGATTCGGGATTTCCGGGACAGCGCCCCGCGGCGTTTCCAACGCTTTAGCCAACCGTTCCACGTTAGCCGCCGCAATCATGGATATTAGAATCGCTGTGCAAAACACATACACCCCTGCCTGGGATTCCACGTGAGCCACCGCTCTCGTCTTGATTACCACAATCATCAAGGCCACGACCAAGACATCCAACATAGACCACTTGCCCAAGAACCCCAGCCAATGGAGGGCGAGTGTTCGTTTTTGTTCAGAAAACCGCACCACCCAAATAATGCCCAAGGCCGTAAGCTTGGCCACGGGAAACAGCACGGAAAAAAGAAGAATGATCCCTCCCAAGAAATACTCTCCGTCTTCAAAGAGCTTGAAGGCACCCGTCAAAATCGAATAGGAGCTCTTCCAAAAAACCATGCGCGTGACTTTAAACAAAGGCAAGGAGAGACCGACCGCCAATAAGGTGCTTGCCGAGATGATTAGAAGTGGAATATCAATACGCTTGGGGTAGCAATCTGCAAGTGATTGGGAGGTGTTATCCATTAATGGCAGTCCCGGTTGCGCCTTTGCCATTGTACTGCGCTTGATTCGTGCAGACCAGGCAAGCTCCTTCAATATTGCAGATCAACTCAAGATAGGGCGCGCCCTGAGATCAAGTTCTTCGAAGTGAAACAGATTCTTGTACTCCGCCAGACCGTCCAGGGCACTGAACTCCAATTCGAATCCGCGTTCTCTGAGAATGGCCATGGGGTTCAAACCTCCGATGACTCCCACCGCAACACGGTCTTCCTCCACGGGAATTTCCAGGACAGGTTGACCCGGACTGCCGATCACCATAATACCACCCAACCCCGCCTGCTTGAGCCTGAGTGAAAGGCCTTGGACCACCTCGCGGCTTTCGGCAGGAACCTCGCGCAGGCCCGCGCCTATCCGGCCTTGGCCTGTTTCGGTCGCGCCGACATAGTTGGTCATCCCGCTGCGAATGAAGATCTCCAGAGGATCCACAGTCGTGCCGCCATAGTGGATGAGTTCCACAAAACGTGTCGGTTTAAAATCCCGGATCTCCACCAAGCCCCCGAACTTGGAAAAAACCGGAATCCCGTGGGCTAAGAGAACCCCATTAAGCGTAATCGAACAAACCGTGCTGATACCCACCTTGCCCGGGGGCACATTTTTGTCTCCGCAGCGCTCTCCCGGGCCATGCAAGGCCATCAGAGTCCCCATGGCATAGCCCGAAGCAAAAACCCGCTTGATCAGCGGGATCGCATCCCTAAAAACACGCAGGTCAACCAGACTCGTGTTGACCACCACCGTGCCGTTCTGCGTCTCCAGATCAAAATCCATTCTGTAGGTCATATTGTCGATCTTGGAGGCAAGCAACCCGACCTTTTCATACGCAAAGGCCTCGGAGACCTCTTGCTGGCCTGCAGGGGTCAGCCTGCGGCCCTGCTTGCCGAGATTTTCCGTCATTCCCTCTTGATCCAGTTGTTGCAAGTACAGCCGGACCGTGCGCTCGCTCACGTCGTGGCCAAACCCTTGCAGGCCTTCGGCAATGGCCGAGCTGGGCAAGGGTTTTCCGGAGCGTCTCAACACGCGCAAGATGGAAAGCTTTCTGCGAATGACTTTTTCACTACTATCCCGGAGGCTCAAATTAAATCTCCTTGATCACAAGAACGCTGGCATCTTTGCCAAGACACTGTGTGAAACCCAGGATGGGTGTCTGGGCGGGCGCCTTTCAGTCTATCAACTATTGGCAGATTTGCCAAATATGAAAACCAATTATGATCCAGCTCATTCAATGAGATCTTCCTACGCCTTTATTAGACGCTATTTCTCATTGACAGCGGTTCAATAAGCATTCTACTATCGGCAAAGTATTGCCAGTTTTTTCTCTCAAACCCACCGCTCCTTAACAAAGTGAGGATTCAATGACTCAATGGCCCAAATCCATCGACGCAATAGGCGCTGCCAATCGAGGCAACCCTTGTGAGTCCGGCCTATGCACCCTCTGCGACTCCGACTGCACGGGCCGCTGCGAAACCTGGCTTTCCAGCTTGCGCGGCCGGAAAACGCTCTATCCCCGGCATTTTGGAAGCAGCACCTCCGGCAGTTCCAACACCCAGCATGTGGGGGTCTCCTACAGCAACCTCCGCATCCAGGGATATCTTTACGGCGCCGAGAATCTGCCCGGACAGCTCACCTCGAATGCGGATGATTGTGTGTTTCCCAATGTTTCGATCGAAACCCAGTTCGGCAACAAGGTCAAGACCAAAGCACGAATCCCCATTATGACGGGTGCTCTGGGTTCCACATTCATTGCCGCCAAGTACTGGGATTCTTTTGCCATCGGGGCCTCGCTCGTGGGCTTCCCCATTGTGGTGGGAGAAAATGTGGTCGGTGTGGACCAAAAGGCAGTGATTGAGAAGGGCCGCATAAAGAAGGCGCCGGAGCTGGACCGCCGTGTGGACACTTATCTCCGGTACTACGACGGCTATGGGGCTATCATTGTGCAGCTCAATGTGGAAGACACACGCAATGGAGTGGCCGAGTACTTGATTGAAAAGTACGGCGACAAGGTGGTGATTGAACTCAAGTGGGGCCAAGGAGCTAAAGTCATCGGCGGAGAGATCCAGGTCAAAAGCCTGGAATACGCACAGTTCCTCAAAGACCGGGGCTATATCGTCGACCCGGATCCCACCAAGCCCGAAGTGATCGAGGCTTTCAAGGCAGGGGCCATTCACTCCATTGCGCGTCATAGCCGGCTCGGTTATACCGACTCTTCCACTGCCGAAGGCGTGCGCGAAGCCTTTATGGAGTCCGTGGCCTATCTTCGCAAGCTGGGCTACAAGCGTGTGACGCTCAAGACCGGCTCCTACGGGATGGAAGCTCTGGCCATGAGCATCCGTTTTGCCTCTGAAGCAGGTCTGGATCTCTTGACCATCGACGGATCGGGCGGCGGCACAGGAATGAGCCCCTGGAACATGATGGAAAGTTGGGGGGTCCCTTCTATCCTTCTGCACTCAAAGGCCTATGAGTACGGCCGGATCGTTGAAAATGCGGGATACAGGGTCGTGGATATGGCCTTTGCCGGCGGCCTGGTTCGCGAAGACCATATCTTTAAGGCCTTGGCTCTGGGCGCACCCTATACCAAGCTCATCTGTATGGGCCGTTCGCTCATGATCCCCGGTTATCTGGGTTCCAACATCGAAGGCGTACTGCTGCCTCAGAACAAGGAAAAGGTCAACGGCAATTGGGACAAGCTGCCTAAGTCCGTGGCCGATATGGGGAACACAGTCGAAGAAATTTTTGCCGGCTACTATGAGGTTCGCAAAAAGGTCGGCAAAGCGGAAATGAAGAATATCCCCTACGGGGCCATTGCTGTTTGGACTCTCGCAGACAAACTGGGCGCCGGTCTCCAGCAACTCCTGGCCGGAACCCGCAAGTTCAGCCTGGAGGGGTTGTCCCGGAATGAAATCTTCTCTGCGAACCGGGAGACCGAGAGAGAAACGGGGATTCCCTTCATCACCGATGTGCAAGACCAGCAAGCCAAGGAAATTTTGACAGCTCCAAGCTTTGAGAAGATGGTTATGGCTTAGAAGCTATATATACCCCGGCTTAAAGCGACTGACTCAGAAGCTCGGCAAGATAGGCTGTGCCACCCGGGGCCGGAATGGGACTTCCAGCAGTGGGAGGAACACGGCTGATGCGGCAAACCTGTTCCTCCCATCCCCATTTTCCGGATGGACGATCAGTCCACTGCATGATTTGAAATATATTGATTCGGGGATCCAGGATTCTCTCCGCATAAGTTCCATCCGGCTGACGCACCAGCGGAATTTCTTGCACATTTTCCCAACCATTGTCAGTCTCGACACCGGCGTGGATAGCCCCGGGGCTCTGACTGCGAATTACTAGAATTTGTTCCGCTTCAAGTTGGATCACTTCCCCCAGGTTCTTCCGGTTTACGACCACTTGCCTCGCCCGCTCCAGAGAGGGCTGGGATTTGCAATGCTCTTGGATTCTTTTTTGAATATGCGCTTGCGCCTTTTGCACCTCCTGGGGGTATTCGGCTAAAAGCCCCGCAAAAGTCTGCATCAACTCTCCAGATCGAGTCGGGCCCACCCATGGCTCATCGAGTTCTTCCGGAGCAATCAATGTAGCGGAACTTTCGGAACGCACACGCAGCGTGTCCACAGACCTGCCTTCCCCCACAGAAACAATCATCCCCACTTCTGATTGCAAAACAGAATCGTCGATAGGAAGCCCCCCTTCCTGTGTCTGGGGGAAATCCCCCACAAAAACCATCGAAGATCGAGGCCAACCCAAAAAGTCCGCGAGCTCATCCATGGCAGTGCCCTTATCGGCACTCTCAAAGAGCAAGACATAACCCTTGAGTTTCTCCTCCCACGCATAAACCAGGAAGGAAATCCCCTCTGCCTGCTCCTTGCCCAAAACCAGAAAAGGCAGCCGCACCTCAGAATCCATCCCACTCAAAGGCCTTAAAACTCTTTGGCCCGCATGCAGAAAGTCCGCCCCTGTATTAAGACCCGCAAGAGCGCCCACTTGTCCCAAGCTCTCCAAGGTACTCTGCCGAAGCGGCCCCCGGTACTCCTGTGAAAGCGTGTGATCCACATCGAAGAAAACGACCGGCACTTCGCCCCGTTCAAACACTGACCTTAGGTACTCTTCAAACAGGCGTAAAGAAGGGTCTCTGAAAACCCCTTCTGGGTCCTTCTCTGCCCCGGGCTGTACATTGAGAATTCCGCGTCTTCCAATTCCACCCCGCGCAAGCTGCCGCCGCGCTTGAGGATCAGAGATCGCCTGTCCGTTCACAACAAAATGATACTCGTGGGGTCCGTAGGGAATCTTGAGGCGTGTTTTGTAGACTCCGCGTTCCTCATCAAAATCCATCGGCCTGTAGTGCTCATGAGTAAATGGTGCAACCACACCCACATGGTGTCCACCCCATCCATCATCCGGCCGGTAGGTAATTTCAACTTCTCTTGTGGGAATGTGAGTCCATCCGGAGCCTGGGCCGGATTTCAGAAAGAACTCAGCCATTTGTGCAGCCCAGCGCGCTTTGGCCGGATTGCCGTTCACCGTCAATTCATACCACGCATTGCCCAGCAAACGACTTCCGATAAAGAAAGGGATTGCTTCAAGGGCAGCATTGTCGTCAATCCGGTACAGATATTCCCGGAGAAAAACTTCCACTGCTTCCTCATAATGCTCCATTAGAAACGGCATCTGGTATCCTGCCTCAAGCAAGTTAATGACATAATTGGCCAGGTCCATCGCGGCAGGTGCGGACTGAATCCACTCGGCATCAATCATCTGAACTACGCCGTGATTCTCGTCCATAAAGGTATTCCACGGACTCGGATCATCCACAACTGCTGTAAGTCTCTGCGACTCCACAACCGAACGCCAGGCCTGTAGATGTGAATCAGAAATATTGGCCCAGTCTCGAGGCAATTGTTGCATGTAGTTCCGCATCAACCCATGGTGCTGATCAAAGATCGTTTCAATCTGAGGCCCGGATACGGTAGGAAAATCTCTATAGGGTACATGGCCCCAAATTTGAAGCGACGGCCCCTCCTCCGTCATATAGCCCGCTTCTGAAAATGCCTCTTGATGATACAAGGCCAAGCCTCTGGCAGCGCCTTTCATAATCGCCCGGAGGCTCTCCATATCGCGTACAGTATCCAGCTGCGCAGCCATGGTCTGGTGGGCTTGGCCTATTTGAGCATCAAACATCACAGCCATAAGATGCGGATCAAACCAGAGCAAGGTTTGAGAGAAAGGATTATGCAGACCGTGTTCTTTTTCACGCATAAATCGATTAAATCCATCGTGAAGCGGCGTAAATATCTTGAGAATCCGGTCGCCCTCCGGCGTGGCAACCACCAAAGAACGAGGAGACGCGCGCAAGACTGTGGGTGGTTGAGGCAGCCCGTGTGCGTCAAAGATAAGCCATGCAAGATCCATGGGGTACAGGCCTTGAGTGTGGGCCCCATAGCGCCCCAGGGCCTTGGGGTAAGATATCTCCAGCATTGACCGGTGGGAAGGATTATTCCAATTGCCTAGCGGAGACACTGAGCTGTAATACGGATGCCACTGTCCCACATCACCACGAAGAATATCGGTCAAACGATTCGGGTCTTCTAGGGCATCCTCAACGGACAGAGACCAGGCCACTGGGACTTGCTGTCCGTCCACACTCCACGCCATTGTGACTGTCCGGCCGTCAAGAATGTGGGTCATCCAGCCCAGTGCGGAAATATCGGGGATCCAGCGCGAGTCCAGCACCAACAGATGTTCCGCACCACGTTCCCGGGCCAAGGCAATGGCTCTCAGTAAGTCCTCACGACGATCCGCCTGAGCTTCCAAAAAGTTGACTTCAAGCTGATGCAAAGCGCGGAGCGCATCGGAATCCGGATGCTCTTGTCCCTTATCCAGGCCCGCAAAGACCACATGACCATTAGTCCCCAAAAGGCCACTCGCCCCGAGAATACGGTCGAGAGGTGTGAGGCCTGCAACCTTCTTTGTCATACCCTCGCTGGCCAGCACTATCAGGCTGGTTTTGGATCGTCGATCCAGAATTCTCCTGAGTTGCTCAGGCGCATTTACCTCCTGCCTTTCGATCAGAATGTCTTGGGGCTCCCACCAAACCTGATCAGACCCGGGCACATGCCAACTGACCGTCAAAGCAGAAGCACCCCTGATCTCCGCTTGATACCCATGAAGCGGAGGCAACTGGGGCTGTAAGGGCCAGCACCCAATCTCCCTCCACGGCTCCTGATCCGGACCCAAACCAACGTACAGCATCCCCGGTTCAGATGAAACAACCGTCAGGGGCTGCCCTGGGTAGGCTTTCAAACGTGTGAAATGTCCTACCTGGTTAGGTCCGATGCGTACAAGCAAGGCAGCAAGTCCTTCCTGCACTGCCTGGGGGCTGGGGACTTTCACATGAGCCGCAGAAATACTCCTCCATTGCCGATCGGGATCTGAAACACGGAGCGCCTGGATTGCTTCTTCAAAAACTCGGACTGCTCTTACACTCCCTAAGACACCGCTCTGGCCGGAGTACACGATAGGATTCGCCGCACTTCTTTGCGAAGGAGATTCGTATTGAGCTCCCTCATCCACCAGCGGGATCACAACTCCCCACCCCAGGCTTTCTATCGCCGTACCGGCTTTCCGCCGGCGCATCCACCGGACCGGTCCAGACACCTTGCCTATATAGGCCTGTTGATGAATGGGAAGATCCAGGACCTCACTCAGGGTTTTAACGGCCTCTTGCCAGTTGCCAAGAGATTGGCTGTATCGAAGATAGCCGCCGGATTCTTGATTAAACAAGTAGAGCTCAGCAGATCCGGACCGATTGGGTTGCGCGCCCACAATAAGATATGGAATCGGCAGGGCCTCTCCGTCTGAGGCCCTGAGCAACAGACGCTCTACCTGTTCAATGGGCCGGCTGGATAGGATACATAGGGTGGGAACTGCACGCTGCATTTCGGCTAAGCAGGACTTCAAGGACTCCAGGCCTTCTGCAGGGCCGTCCCCAAAGAATTGATCCGCATCCAAAAATGCAACCGGCAGCTGCCCTGCAACGCTCATCTCCTTGACCCAAGAATAAAGTCGATACAATTCCTCCGGAGCACGGCCCATCCGGGCGGCCAGTCTCTCCCGATCCACATAAGACCGGACAAGGGCCCGGTGGGCCCATGCCAGATTCCGGGTTCCCCGCGGCCATCCGGTCTCCGCATCCACCTGACTGGTTACACTGCCATCCTGCGGCAGGTGGCTGAGTACCCAGTCCAAGTATCCCTCCGAAATTTCCTGGGCCCGCGTAATGAGTTGCTGGGGCTGTTGTTTTTTTAGACGCCGGTTTTTTGGGTCTATTTCAAAGAAATGCCTGTAAAAGAGCCGCCTATCCGCAGACAGTTCCGGGTTCCCTTGTTGCATCCATTCCAACGCAAGACGTGTGAAGTAGCGCTCCATCCACAAGGTGGAAATCGTCCAGGGATTTCCCCGGCTGAGGCCGTAGCCATCGTAGCAATCCCCCACATAACGCCCGATCCCCATCCCTGTGGGCCGGTACGCTGCCCATCTCTGATTGACGGGAAAGGCATCGGAAAAAGCAAATTCCAGGGCAGCCACCGTATTCATTAAGGCCGGATTCTGCAGCCCCCACTGAACCTCAGATTCCTCCAACGTGTGAATCAAGGCCCCCAAATTGGCGCTATCAAAAACGCGTAGTACTTTCCCGTAGTAATCCAAGCTGGCGACCACAATAGGTGTCTCCAGGGCAGACCTATCTTTCCCCAGATACCCAACGAGCTTTTCAATCAGCTCCCGTTCTTCACTTGAAATTTCTGCTTCTTCGAGCAAGTCCCCCAGGGTCCACACATGTTTTCCAAGCTCTTGCTCGATCAATGATGCCAATGCACGCAGATCAACATTGCCTTGGTTGCTTATCCCCAGAACGTCTTCCACCTTTGCTGCGGTCAACAATGCGCGCCGCTGAACCATACGCGTATAAAAATGAAGACCCCCGAGTTCTTCCCATACATCAAAACTCCCTGCTTCCCAAGGTGCCTGTAAATTCCTCGACGGCCAAAGCGAGTCGGGCTGACTCGTGTAAAGAAAGCGAAGGTCCTTTTGGATCGTTTCATAAACAGCCCGGGCCTCATCCCAACGACCGTGGTTTGCGAGTTCCAACGCAAAATCACTCAAAGCAACGACCCTTAATGCCAGACCGTCATGCTGCGGTTGTCCTGCGTCGAGACTCAGCGGCTCCCCGATCTCATGATCACTGCCGGCCTCCAGGTAATACCGGCTTGTGCCCAGACCATGGGGATATTGCTGTGGATCCCTTTTAATAATGGCATGAGTTCTGTCGATAAAATTCAGATAACTGAAGATTTTCCATTCGATTTCATTCCTGGCATCCTCGCGGTCCGGAGGCAGATCTGTTAACTCATGGACAAGTGCTTTCAGGACCAATGCCGAATCTCTGGGCTGATCCCAACCCAGGTTTGCCACGGGGGAACTCTGGACACCACCGGTTCGAGTAATGCTCTCCAGAAGCCTCTGAACGCTCATCTGTGACTGCAAAGCCAGCCGCTCATGCAGACTCAGAGCTGTCACACGCGTGGGGTATGCGTTGGGAACAACTTCTGCGGAATCCTTCTCGAACACAAGTAAGGGAACCCAGTGTTGCTCCTTGGATATAGGCAACGGAAACCACGTAGGTTCTTGTGTGGCCGTTACTTCTCCGACCCAACCAAACTCCAACACCCAGGTTGTCGCACCGGGCGGTAAAAGCAACGGCGACTCTCCCTCCGATGGAACAGCCGGGAATCCGAATTTGATCTCAAACACACGCGGATCCATACTGTCCACGTCTATGGAATGGGGGTAAAGATGAATGGTTGGTCGCTTGCCATCCGGAAAAGTTGAGGTGGGACTGGCACGAAAACAGAGATGGGACTGCAAATACCTCAACACCCGGTCACGTTGCACGTCGCTAACCATGACCTCTTCAGCATTCATACTCTCCAAAGAAATACTGACGGAAAACTCATACGAATCGCTGGGACTCTTCGGCTGAAACCTGTCAATCTGCTGCAAACTGATTCGGCCATACCAGTCCACAGGAGTCTCCTCGCTCGACTCCTTTTGTCCGGACAAGGTCTCAGCAACTCTCAGTTGTGGAGGCGCCAAACGATCCAGTTCTGCTTCGAACTGTGTGATATGCTTTGCCCGCCTGCTTAGTTGTTGAGCAAGCCCTGGGTCCACTTCCCCTGCCCAGGCAATCATCCTCTCCACCAGCACCTCAGCCGGAGTCTGGAAAGGAGGAGCCAGAGAAGTCAATGCTTGCGGGCGGATCCCCACAAACATGAGTCCGGATCCATCGCCCTCTGCTTGCAAGATGATTTCGCTGGGATCAAATGCCCAAAAACCGGGAGAGTGCTTCCAGATTGCGCGGGCAACACTCACCACGCGCCTGAGCGCCACAAGAGTCTGTACACGATCAAGTCTTTTTTCGCTCAGAGCAGTGGCTAACGACATGCCCTCCACATAGGGAAGTATGTAATAACGATTTGACGAATCTACAGATATAACATCGACAATATTCGGGTGCTGCAGCTCATCTTGCACGGACCGAATCAGCCGGGAATCACCGGTCCGCTTCGGATCTAAGGCTACAAGGACATATCTCTCCTGTGTCTCCATATCCTCAACGACAAAAACATCTCCGGAACTATCCAGGATTCCCCGGGGGATGTACCTCCGCTCCGACATTTCCTCGATGATCTCTCGAAGTCTTTGCGTTCCAAGCTTGCCTTTCTGGCCCATTGCGGCAACATCCAGCTCTCGAACACCTTGCTGCCAAAGGGAAATAGCTGCATTACGCATGGCTGCGTAGTCCCGGTAAGCTTCTTCAGGTTGTCTCTGTGCTTGCTGAAAACGCTGAAGAAATTCCATAAGCTCCGCGCTTCCTGCCCCCAGAAGATTCCGAACCCCAGGCCGGGAGAGCGCTGCTATCAGACGGTCGAACCGGGTGATTTGATGAACCGGATCGCGGAGCTCCAGAAGCCAAGATTCAGGAACAGGAAGCTTTCCGCTCTGCAGAGAATCCCTTGCTGCTAGAAGCACCAGAAGCTCCAGCCTCAGAGAAGGCTCCTCGTTTCTGAGAATCCTCGACAAAGCCTCTAGCGATTGCCCTGCGCGGCCCGCCACCTGCTGGATCCCCTCACGGCGGGCCCAGTCATCCCAGACTTCACGAATGCCTGTATCGAGGCTGGCCACAATGGCGAGATCCTCTCCGAACCCGGAGCTCCTTGCCAGAGCCGGTGTCAAGGCAAAAGCAAGGCTCATGGCCAAGCAGAGGCTTATTCGGGACATCCTAATTACTAGGGGGTGCTTGCAGCGTTTTAACATCTTCTTCCTAGGTAAAGGGCTTCCGGAGGATTCCGGGTCACGGGTTGGATAGACATCGGTGGGAAAAGCTTACCATATAGGAGCATACATATCAAGTATTTATAAAGTTATTAACATATCGCCTCCGCATGCAAAAAGGGCTACCGCTTTGGGTAGCCCTTTCCAACTCCCTGCAGAAAACCGTACTGCCTATTCCTCGTCGCTCATCATGTCGAGGAAGCGGACATAATTGCCCCTTTCCTCGCCGGCGTTAAACTTGATGGCTGTACGCGGATGCTGATTCATTTGACCCGTCAGCATATACGGAATATCGAAGCCCCACATCAGGTCTTGGCGCATGGGCTCGATCGTCTCCTGGATGCATTTGAGAACCGGCCGGAGACGGTATTTGGGGTTATGCAGAAAGCCCATCAGGAGCTCGGTTAAGCAATTCCCTGCTCCGCGGCCAAGGCCCGCCATGCTGGCATCCAACATCGTCGCTCCCTTGATGACCGCTTCCACGGTATTCGCAAAGGCGAGCTGCTGGTTATTGTGCGCGTGCATACCCACCTGTTTGCCGGCAGGCTTGGCATACTTCATGTACTTGTCCAAAAGAAAATGGGCCTGCTCGCTGTACAAAGCGCCAAAACTATCAACCACATAAAATGTTTCCACCTCGGACTTCGCCAAAAGCTCCAGCGCTTCATCAATTTCCCGTTCCGGAACAATCGACACCGCCATCATATTGATCGTCGTTTCATAGCCCTTGTCGTGGGCATCCTTGATCATGTCCAGAGCCAGCGGAATTTGGTGCACATAGCAGGCCACCCGGATCATATCCAGCACACTGTCTTTCCGCGGCAAGATGTCTTCCTTGTAATCGCATTTTTCCGCATCTGCCATGGCTGAAATCTTGAGATCCGTATCGTTTTCGCCCAGGACACGGCGCATATCTTCCTCAGCGCAGAATTTCCAAGCCCCGTGCTCATCCGCAGAAAAAAGTCGCTTGGAGTTCTTATACCCGATCTCCATATAATCGATCCCGCCCTCGGCGCAGGCCTTGTAAACAGCTTTCACTACCTCGTCATCAAAGGCATGGTTGTTCATCAAGCCGCCGTCGCGAATGGTACAGTCCATGATCTTGATATCCGGACTGTATGAAACCCACTTGGCAGCGGGATTTCCCTCTGCATGGTTCTTCTTTATCACGATGCTCCCTTTCGGTCTATCTCGATTGATATTAATGGCAAAGGGGCCGCGCAGTTGAAAAAACCACGCAGCCCCGGAACAAGTTCACACTTAAAAGGCTCCCCAGTCCTGATCTCCAGGAATGTAATAGCTGGGGCATATAAATTTAAACATATTTGCAAAACGGCGCGCCTTTTGCCCGGCTTCTTCGCTTTGCCCGCGCGCTTCGGCAACCGCCGCGCTGTTTTCCAACATCCCTTTGATAAAAGCCTTGCCTGCCGAGCGGCGCTCGTCTTCTGTGGAGAACATTTCCCGTATCCGGGCCAGCTCACCCGCATCCAGCCAAATGCCGCCGGTCGCCGGACACTCGTCAATCTCCACCTGCTGCTTCACGCTCCAGAAGCGCCGCATCATGGTGACATTGGGATCCCGCGGACTCCGCAAGCGCTGCTCCAAGTCAATATCCTGTTTCTGATACTTGGCCATCAGCTCGAGCAGCTCTTGCCCTGCCTCTTCGTGGGGCTCGTCAAACTTCTCGAGCTCCCATTTGTCAAACCAGATTCCCCCGCATCCCTCTGAGAGGTGCACCCGGAGTCCACCCACCTCGATTTCCTTCATTGGAACCCCAGTGCGGGGGCATTTTAAAGCATCTTCTGGCATCTTTGGCCTCCTGGTCTAATCAGTCGCAAAACCCGGGCCATTTTAGCACAGACCGCAGCCCTTGATGAGGACTTAGGCTGCCCGGTTCAGGAGAGCTGCGGCGCGCAGTTGCTGATCTAACACGGCTAATGCCGGTTCAAGGACCGGATGGGTGGCTTCTTCCGCCCACGCGGAAGCGGCTCGCAACACCCCCGGATCCCCGGAGGCCCCCGTCATTCCAGGAGAAACCCCTTGCATGGCAGCCACCATGCCCGTTAAAAGGACCACGATATTCATGCGATACCTCCAGTCGATTCCTCACATTTTCGTGCCTTTAATATAGAACCAGTTCGGTCCTATTTTCAACAATAAAAAGAGAAGATCCGGGCCGGTCAAAGTTCAGATATTTGTAACAAGAAGGCACTGATCTGTCCGGCTGCCAAACCGTGGCCTCGCGCATTCCAATGCGGGTCTTCCCGCAGATACAGGTCCTGGGGATTCCTTTGAGCCTGAAAGAACGGCAAGAGGTCCAAGACCGGTGTCTGCGTCGCCTCCCCTGCGCTTAGCACTGCACGGCTCGGCAGACTCAGGGCCAAGCGCGAAGCAGGAATGTCCAGCTGCAGGCTCAGCAGCGCTTTTGTAGGCTCCTCCAAGGCCTGCTCCAGGCTCGGAATCACCACAATCCCCAGTCTGATTCCCAACGCCCGGGTGTTTTGTGCCATCTCCTGCAAAAGCCGGAGCGTCATGTCATAATGCCCGGTTTCCAGAAAATCCAGGTCAAAGCAGGACATCCAGCCCCGTTCAAAGACCTTTTTCCCCAAACGCAGGCGCGTGCCGAGCGCATGCCAACGGCTCAGGCCCAAATTCCACAGCGCGCTGGGCGTACGATTGGAGGGAACCGGCACATTCTTCAGCACCAGTTCATTCCCTTTGGAAAATGCGAACCGGGGTTTGAGATACAGCCCATTTTCCTGGGCGCTCAACAAATTGCCGAGAATATCATTGGAAAAGAAACAGAGAATCACATAGTCCGGTTGGTAGCGCAGAACCTTTTCGCGCAAGCTGAGGAGGGATTGGTCCGTGCTGTAACCCCACATGCCGAAATTGAGGACTTCCCAGTCCGGCCCGAGAGAACGCTGTATTCGATCCGTAAAGCGCTCCTCCTCGAGTACTCCGTAACCCATCGTAAAGGAGTCCCCCAAAAACGCCACGCGCTTCACACCAGGCTGAGGCTCTGCTGAGTGTTCTTGATCTTGGAAGCCGTCCTGGTTGATCCGGATCCGGGCGTCGGCCATGTCCACGGGATCAAATTGGACATTCAGCTCCTGCCCCGGTTTCCCGACCCAGCCGAGCACGGAGTGACGTTGGCAGATGCCCTCACGGAAAAAATTAAAGCGAAGGCTTTCGCCCCACAAAACGCGCAGTCCGGTCTCGGCAAACACAAGGCCCAGTAAAATCCCGAGCAGAATTGAGAGCACGGCTTTAGATGGATTCTGTTTCACTGAAGAGCCTGCTGCAGGGCCTGCTGGACACTCCCCATCCCATTGATGCCCTGGGCCACTACCTGGCCTTTACGCCCGTAAATCCAAATGGAGGGAACGGAGCGAATGCCGTATTTTTCGGCCACAGGCGAGCCCCACTCTTTGATATTGATTTTTCTCAGGAACACATCCGGAGTGCTTTGGACGTATTTCTCCAGAACAGGACCAAGGGACTTGCAGGGCCCGCACCAATCCGCATAAAAGTCAAAGACCGTGATTCCCCCGCTCACCAGATGGCTGGTCAGATTAATCGACTCTCCCCCGAAGCAAATGGTTTTGACCTTGGCCCCTTGCACTGTGGGCCCGGAAGTTGCGGTTTGGGCAGCTGTAGTCCCGGAGCTTGGGGATTGGCGGGACGGATACTTGGCCACACGGCGGCCGCAATCCTGGCAATAGGTGCGTCCGGGCGGATTCATCACGTGACAATAAGGGCATTCCACCCCTCCAACCTCGACCGCTTCACTGCATCCAAGAAGAAACAACACCGGCAGAGCCAGAACAAGTCTTCTCATGATTCCTCCTCGCTTGTGCGGATATTATAGCCCCAGATATGAAGAGACGGGTCATTCGGAGGATTGAGGAGCCCCGCCCAAAGACTTGATAAGAAGAACCGTTGAGATCAGGCGCTGGCGGAGGATTCGGGCTGAGGAAAGTTCAGCGTCCAGGCGGGAGCGTTCCGCATCCACCACTTCGAGATAGCCCACAAGACCCTCTTGATATCGCGACTCGGAAATTTCAGCAGTCCGTCGCGCGGAGCTGAGCACCTTATCCTGAGCCTGAGCTTGATCGCTTAAAAGCCTCAATGCAACCAGCGCATTTTCAACTTCGGCAATGGCGGTAAGCACCTGCTGCCGGTAGGCAGCCACGCTTTCTTCGTAGCGCGCCTTGGCTGCATCCAAGCCCGCCCGGTTGCGCCCCCCTTGGAAGACCGGCAAAGACAGACTGGGACCTAAAGACCAGACGCGGCTATCGGTCTCAAATAGATTGGAGGTCTTGGCGCTTTCAAATCCCGCAGAGCCCGTCAGAGCAATGGCCGGGAAAAAAGCTCCTACGGCCACACCCACCTCGGCATTGGCCGCAGCCATCCGGCGTTCAGCCTGGGCCACGTCCGGCCGGCGTTCCAGAAGCGCAGAGGGCAAGCCCGGCGGAATCGAGGGCAACTCCGTGTTCAGTGTTCCGGTTTCCAGATTAAAGCTGGAAGCGGCCTTGCCGCAAAGCACGGCCAAGGCGTTCTCGATTTCAGCCCGGCGTCTGTGCAAATCAAAGGCCTCGGTTTCCACTGCAGCCAGTTCGGTACTTGCGCGCGAAAGATCGAGTTCTCCTGCCACTCCCGCATCCACGCGATTTTTCACAAGCTCCAAGGCTTCCCGCCTAAGCTCAACTGTTTCTTTTAGAATAGCGGACTCAGCATCCAATTCACGGATCAAAAAGTAGTTCTGGGCCACATCCGCGCTCAGTGTCAGGTGCAGGCTGCGGTACTCAGCCACACTGATATCGAGCTCTGCGCGCCTGGCTTCAAAAGAGTTGCGAACTCGCCCCCACAAGTCGATTTCATAACTCAAATCCAGAGGGGTGGAATAAAAATTCTGCGTAAAGCCTCCGCCAGCCCCGCCGAAACCGGATCCAAAGCTACTCAGAGTCCGGCGCGAGCGCATGGCCGCAGGGTTGAATCTCAAGTCGGGAAAAAGTTCCGATTTTTGGACCCGCGCCAAGGCGCGTGCCTGTTCAACTCTTGCCAAGGCTTGTTCCAGAGTCAGGTTTTCCTGCAGAGCCAGTTCTTCCAGGCGGTTGAGCTCCGGGTCCCCGAAGATCTCCCACCACGCCCCCTTGTCGGCTTCATCCTGGGGTGAGGCTTCTTTCCATTCCCCGGACTCCAAACGCGTCTTCCATTCCTGGGGAAGCTCCATTGCCGGAGTCTCGTACCGGGGTCCTACCGTGGCACAGCTCATCAAAGAGGAGGTAACCAAAAGGAGTGCCATGAATCCGGCCGCCGCCTTCGGAGGCCGCACCCGGCGTGAGATGCGGCTAATCGCCACATAGAAAACAGGAATAATGAAGAGCGTCAGAAAGGTGCTTGTTGCCATGCCCCCGACCGCGACCACGCCCAAAGGCCGGCGGCTCTCACCCCCGGCTCCGAACCCGATAGCAATGGGCAAAATACCGACAATGGTGGAGACCGCAGTCATCATGATGGGACGCAAACGCACCCGACCGGCTTCCATCATGGCCTCCCTCGCATCCATGCCCCGGGCCACGCGCTGATTTGCGAAATCCACCAGAAGAATTGCGTTCTTGCTCACAAGACCGACCAGCAGCACCATCCCGATCTGGCTGTAGAGATTGATATTCATCCCCGACATCACCGGCACAAAGCCCGACAGAGTCTTGACTAATGCGGAGGGATCGGGACTAAAGTTCGCGGCAAAGTACAAACCTTGGCCCATTTGAGAAATCCAATTCAGAAGCCACAAGGAACCGAAGGCCCCGAAGCCGGCCAGCGGCAAAGTCAGCATCACCACGAGCGGATGGCTCAAGCTTTCGAACTGCGCAGCCAAAACCATATAGATGATAATAATTGCCAGAATGAATACTATGAGAATGTCCGAGCCCGTATCCTCCAAATTCCCGGACTCACCGGACCATTCGTATCGAAATCCCGGGGGCAAGTCTTTCTCTAACAGAGCTTTTGCCTGATCCATGGCCCGGCCCAAGGGTACCCCCACAGGAGTCGCCTCAATCGTGGCAGACCGCAGGCGGTTGTAGTGGTTGATCCCGCTCGGACCTGCGCCTGTATCGGAAGTCACAATATTACTCAATTGCACCAGATCCCCAAGATTACTCCGGACATACAATTGGTCCAAATCCTGGGGTGTGAGCCGGGACTCTCGCTGAAGCTGGGCGATCACATCATACTCTTTGCCGGAGACAGTCAGATTGGCAAGATCCGAACCTCCGAAAAGGATCTGCAGCGTGCGCGAGATATCCTCCACGGAAACCCCTAAAGCATTGGCCCGATCCCGGTCAATTTCCAAACGAAGTTCCGGCTTGTTGATTTCAAATGTGGAGCGCACATTGATCAAAAAGCCCATGCCGCGCAACTTGTTCGCCAACTCGTCGGCATAGCGGTTGAGCTCTTTCAAGTCCTGGTTTTGAAGTACCAGTTGAAAAGGCTGGCCAAAAGCGCGGCCGATGGACTTGGGCACAATGGGGATCGCGATGGCCCCCTGGACCTCGTTAAAGAAACGCCCTTGCAACCCGTTGGGGTCTCCCACCAAATTGCGCACGTGGCGCTCGTGTTTTTCTTTCAGCCGGATAAAGGCCACTCCTTGCTTGGACTGGCCGGGTCCTCCCATGGCTATCGCAACCGCGGAGAAATACCCTTCCACTTCAGGGGTTTCTCCGATAATAGTCTCCATGCGTTTAACCATGCGATCCGTGTATTCGCTGGTCGCCCCCTCCGGAGAAAGTACCATGCAGAAAAGCCAACCCTTGTCTTCGTCGGGGAGAAATTCCCGTTCAAGACGCATAAACATGAAAACCGATGCCGCAACGGCAGCCGCTGCAATAAAACCGATCACATAGGGATGGCGCATGGACCAACCGAGCTGGCGCGTGTACACGCGAGTCAAAGCGCTGAACCGGTCTTCAAAATAATCCAGTATCTTGTGCTCCCGCACCTTGGGCACCGGACGCAACACGCGCGCCGCCATCGTAGAGGCCAAAGTGAGCGCCACAAAGGTGGAGATAACCACAGAAAAGGAAATCGCGACAGCAAACTCAATAAAGAGCCTTCCGGTCAGACTGGTTTGAAAGGCCAAGGGCAAAAACACGGCAACCAGTGCCGTGGTTGTGGCAATGACGGCAAAGGTGATCTCTTTCATGCCCGAGAACGCCGCCTCCATGGGCGTCATTCCCTCCTCCACATGGCGGTACACATTTTCCAGAACCACAATGGTGTCATCCACCACCAGGCCGATAGCCAGGATCAATGCCAGCATCGTGACAATATTGATGGAATAGCCCATCAGATTAAGGGCGGCAAAAGCGGAGATGATCGAAACCGGAATCGTGACTGCGGGAATGAGCACGGCGCGCAAGTTCTGGAGAAACACATAGATTGAGAGAATCACCAAAATAAAGGCAATTCCCAAGGTAACCCAGACTTCCTTGATGGCCTTTTCCACAAAAACGGATTCGTCGTAGGCAATGGCCACATTGACTCCGTCCGGCACCAGAGGAGCCAGGCGCTTCAGTTCGGCCTTGACGCCCTTGGTCACTTCAATGAGATTGGCTTTGGATTGTTTGACGATTCCCAGGCCAACCGCCGGATGGGAATTGTACCGGGCCACAGAGCGTTCGTCTTCCACACCCACCTCGGCTTTGCCCACATCCATCAGGCGCACAAAGACGGAGCCCTGCTGTTTGAGAACTAAACGGTTGTATTCCTCCGGCGTCTTAAGCTCTCCGCGCATTTCAATGGAGAGCTCGCGTTGACGGCCTTCCAGCAACCCACTGGGGCGCTCCACGCTTTGCTCCCGCAGGGCTTGTTCCAAATCCTGGACCGTGACGCCATGCGCCGCCATCTTTTTTGAATCCAGCCAGATCCGGATGGCAAAGCGCTTGGCACCGCCGATAATCACGGAACTCACTCCGGGAACCACTTGTATAGGGTCCTTAAAGAGATCCTCTGCCAGTTTGGTAAGCTCCAGGGTGCTGTAGCGATCGCTGTTGAGCGCCACCCACATGGAAGGTTGGGCATCCGCGTCCTGTTTGGCAACCACAGGCTCATCCAGGTCATCAGGCAATTTCCCGCGCACCCTGGAAATACGGTCGCGCACATCCTGGGCAGCTAACTCCACATCGCGGGAGAGATCAAATTCGATGGTAATGAGGCTGGCTTGCTCACGGCTTTGGCTGGTGAGGGTTTTGATACCTTCGATCGTGGTGATCGCCTCTTCCAGGGGCTCGGTCACCTGGGTTTCGACGATCTGCGCACTGGCGCCGGGATACACGCTCGTCACATTGACGATCGGAGGGTCGACATCCGGCAACTCCCGAACCGGTAACTGCCGTATCCCGATCGCGCCAAAGAGCACCAAGGTCAGGCTCATCATGGTGGCCAAAATAGGACGTCTAATACTGATTTCCGGAAGGCCCATTCTTATTTACCTCTGCTCTTCGGCCAACTTCACAGGGGATCCGGGTCCGATTTTTTGCCATCCTTCGGCCACCACGACTTCCCCTGCCTGAACGCCTTCCAGAACTTCCACGCGGCCTTCCAATCTCAATCCCAAACGCACAGGCCGGATCTGTGCCGCGCTCTTCTCGTCAACCACATACACAAAGCTGTCATCACCCCGCAGAACCACAGCCGTCTCAGGGACCACCACTGCATCTTTCCGGACTTCCAGCACAAGGTCCAAATTCGCAAACATCCCGCGCATCAATTTGCTGTGCGGATTCGGAATACGCGCTTTCACCAAAGCCGTGCGCGTGGTCTGGCTAACCTGGGGTGCGATGAAATACACCTCGCCCTCAAACACCTCGTTGGGATACGCAGCCACAGAAATCTTCACAGGCTGCCCGATCTTCACCTGGCTCAAATAGCGCTCCGGCACTTCGAATTCAGCCTTGATAGGATCCTGGCTGCTCAGCGATGTGAGCTTCGTCCCCTTGGAAACAAACTGGCCTTCGCTCACCATTCGGGACCCCAGGACTCCGGAAAAAGGAGCGGCAATGGTCGCATCCTCGAGCAGTTCCTTGGCAAGTTCCACGGTTGCCTCGGCTGCGGCCAGAGTTGCGATGGTCTGGTCGTATTCCTGGTGCGAAACTGCATTGCTGGAAACCAGTGCCTTGTAACGCTTCTCCGTGGCTTGGGCCAGCTTCAGATTGGCCTGGGCTTGGTCCAAGGAAGCCTGCAGCTTCTTTTCGTTGATCCGTATCAGGATTGCGCCTTTTTGAACGGACTGGCCTTCGCTGAAATCGATGGCCTCCACAGTGCCCTCCAACTCGCTCTGCACCTCAATGGTCTCATTCGCCTCCAAAGATCCCACCAGCGAAAGCTTGTCTTCCACAATTTCGAGTCCTGCCGGAGAACTCACCACACCCACGGCCCACATGCCCCCAGGCCCGCTCTGGCCCTCTGCAGGCTTTCCGCATCCGGCCGCAGCCAGAATAAACAGCGCACCCAATGTCACAATTCCAAAATTCCTCATTTCAGTTCCTCTTTCTTTGGCATCATCATCACGAGGAGCCAAGCAACGCAGTGATCTTTGTTCCGCACAGATCCCTTCGCTGTGCTCGGGATGACAACCTATCCAATCTCCGTGTCCGGCTTCATGGCCTTCAAGGAAAACTCCGTAATGTGCCGGGCAATGCGCTCAATTTCCGCTATGTCATAGGACTGTCTGGGGTCCAGTTCCTCAACCACCCCGCGGCAGTGCTGATACACCATGCATTGACCAAAGACACTCCAACGGCAACGGCGGACTGTCTCCTCTTTGGCCCTCTTGCCCAGGATTTCACGAAGAATACCCTCCAGCTCTTCTGTCAGAGGCCTGGCAAACTCCCCGATAAATCCCCGGAACGCGGTGCTCGGATCAGCCATTTCACGGGCCATGAGCTGGCCGTGCCAGTCCGGCTTTTCAGAACAGCCCAGCATACGCAAAAGCATGGAATGCACAAAGGAAAAAAGCCGCTGTTCGGCGGTCGCCCCCCGCGGCAAGCCGGAAATGGTGGGGTAGGCAGCGGCCGTTGCGTCCATTCCGTAGCGCAAAACCTCGGAATAGAGTTTTTCTTTGTCCCCAAAATAGTAGTTCACGGATGCCACATTGGCCCGGGCCCGGCGGCAGATCTCCCGGATTGTCGCACGCCTAAACCCTTGTTCGGCAAAGACTTGGCCCGCTGCTCCAATGAGTCTCTCCCGGGTCTTGTCTGTATGAGCGAGATCAGTCATTTTGTCTCCGCAAAATCAAACGCTTGTTTAAATCACAAGTTTAATGTTTTTTGGGGGGATGTCAAGGCCTTGCCGGAGAAATCATCCGCCAGCACCGGTGGATCTTGCGGTTGCGATAATCCTCAGGGATGGTGCGGGGGGTCAGCTCTTTCAATTCTTGAACAGGCAGGCCCTCAAAACGCGGCTCAAAACGCTGGTGGTTGGTGGAAAAAAATACCGTAGATCCGGGCTTCATCAACCGGAGCACAGACTTGAGCAAGCCAGGGTGGTCCTCGTTGATGTCAAAGCACAGATCCCGGCTCTGCTCCTTATAGAATGAAGGAGGGTCCACAAAGGCCAAGTCAAAGCGCCTCCCCTCCTTCTGCGCCTGTGAGAGGAAGCGGGGCACATCGGACTGAATGAGCTCGTGGTCCGTCCCCCAAAGCTCATTGAGTTTGAGATTGTCTTGGGCCCATTGCAGATAGGTCTCGGAGCGGTCCACTGTGACCGTTGTCTTGGCTCCGCCCGCGGCTGCCGCACAAGTAAAAGCTCCGGTATAGGCAAAGAGGTTCAAAAAATCCTTTCCTTGCGCAATTTCGCGGATCAAAACACGCGTATTCCGGTGATCGGAATACAATCCGGTGTCCAGGAAATCATTTAGATTGATCCAGAACTTCAAGTCGCGTTCCGTTGCGGGGAAGCGCTCTCCTCTGGAGTCGAGGCGGCTGTACCGGGGCCTATCCTCTTTACCCGGCCCGGTTCGACGGCGCTTCACATAGACCTGGTCCATGGACAATTTGAGCGTCTCGGCCACGGCCAGGGCCATCCGGGGCAACCACCACGGTCCGGTTTGCAGGCGTTCGTACTCCGCGATCACGACATGGCCGGCATACCAGTCCACCACAGCCCGCACTTCGGGAATATCCCAGTCATAGAGCCGGAAGCACTCGATTCCCTGCTTGCGAAACCGGCGCGACAAGTGACGATACCGGTTCCGGATCCGGTTGGAGAGGATCTGCGCGTGGTGTTCAGCCTTTTCCGGGGTCACAAAATGTTTGGGGAGAGACAAGATCGTTTAGTTCCGTCGCATTGAGCATGAACCTCCCTGCCCGTTGGCTCAGCGTCTGAAGCGCTCAAAAGCAGTGACCTCCCCGTCTTCGAACTCCACCCGGGCCACGGGATATTCTTCCTCCCGGTCCCAGTCCACCTCCACATCGTGGTATTCGATGCTTTTTCTGCCTTGGGAATCCGTGACTTCCACGGGGATGTTCATGTCCCGAGTTTCTCTTTCCGTGCGGGAGCGCGTGTATGTCCAAACGATGAGCTCGCCTTCCGAAGTCCATCGCACTTTTTCTTCATCAGGCCTGCCCCAAGCCAGCATCACCATATCCGGGCTGAAACCAATCTCGATGATTCCCTGACGGATCTTATCCTGGATGTCAAGGTCGTAGGAACTAAAAAGCTCGTGAGAGCGGGTAATGCGGTGATCCCGGAGCTGCTGGGCAGAACAAGCGGTGAGCAATACCAGGGTTGTCAAGACCAAGCCAAGGTACTTCACTTTTCAGGCGTCTTGACCAATTGGTCGATTTGATCGGAAATCGCCTCAAAGGATCTCTTAAAGAACTTCTTCTCCACGATGGTGCGCTTGGACTCCTGAACTTCGCTGGCCGACTTGCCGCCACCGCCGGGCAAAGGAATAACCCACAGGAAGAAGCGGGAATGGCTGCGTACGAAATATTTTTCTTTGGTCTCTATGGCATTAATGAAAATTGTGGTCCCACCCTTTGGATCCGGTTCCAACAACACTTCCGAACTCAAGGTCACGGTTCTTTTGCCATCTTTGAAATGCCTCTTTGCAAGAATGCGATGCATGTCTCCGGATTCTTCTTCAATGGTAAAGTTGTGATCCAGGAGCATCCGTTTTGTGGCAGACCAGCAAATTTCCAGGGGTTGCGCATAGTGCCGCGAGTTGAGGGCATCCTTGTGCCCTTTGTAGACCCGCTTGTAAGCAGACGACCCGGAACAACCCGTGCAACACAAGAGCACCGCCAAAGTGCCGATGAGAAGTTTTTTCATTTCCTTTTCCTGTGATTAGAATTTGTGAATTACAGAGGACTGCACACGTGTGCTGGACCCATCCCCCTGGTTCTTGTACTTGGTCTCCCACGAGGAGAGTTCTAAGCCGACCTGCGTGAAATCCGTCATATTGTAAATCGCATTGCCCCAGAGCGCCCTGTTCTCCGAGCGGTCCCCGTTGTTGAGATCGTCATTGTCCGGATCGTCGATAGCCGCCCCCAAATTGATTTGCCATTTCTCACAGATTGGGAAGTTCAAGGCTGCCCATCCGCCCTTTGAGGAAATCTCCTGAAGCAGGGTTTGATTCACGCCCTGACCGATACCTCCCAAGTACGCGTCCAGATTTTCGCCGGACCAAAGCTCGCCTTTCAATGTTACACCTTTCCAAAGGGGCAGGGAAAGGTCCAGATTTCCGGACCATGTGTCAAAGTTCTGATGGGTGCCGTCATTGGCGCTGTCGTACTCTTCCTCACCCCAGTGGCCGGAAAGACCCAACCCGGCTGTTTTATCCATGAAGGGGAAGGAAACACCGGCCCGGCCCTGAAGAGTCGGAAACCCGGAATCCTCCCCTGTATCGCCCGGGTCAAACCCCCAATCCTCTCCGATGGTGCGAGTCAAAGCGCCTGCAAGGGTCAGCTGGGAGCTTTCGCCCACATCCATATTCCGGGTCAGGCGCACCTGGGGTCTGCGGTAGCCCAGATTGCCGGCCCACCAGGCTACTGTGTAATTGAGCGTGGAGGGATTCAATGGAGAGATCAGATCCCAGGTTTGGCCGCCCAAGAGCTCCGTGCCCTGATCCTCCCACTTCAGGTTCATGTAGGCGTGCCTCATCTGGAGAGCGTTCTTGTTCTCCGCCCCGCCTCCGTAAAAATCCACTTCAACCTTTCCCCCGGTCTTCAGGCTCCGGCCCAAATCATAGTCTTCGAAGTTCATTCCCAGCCGTGTCTGGCGAGCGGTCATGTTGAATTGGGAGTCACCTCTATTTGCCGTTTCGGATTCGACCCAGCGTGCATAGTTCCCGTCATCGGTCCGGGAGGAATCATAGGCTGCATCCAACTTCGCAAAACCGTATAGAGTTAAAGGCAGTTTTGAACGAACCCCAGGTTTGTCTTTCGTGCCGGCCTCGCTGACTTCGGCAACACGCATCTCCGGCATTTCATTCTGCTCGCGGAGCTGCTGCTGAATGGCCTTGACAGCAGCCTCAAGCGTTGCAACCCGCTCGTTGAGTTGAGCATTTTCCTTCTTTAGCGCGTCCAGCTCCGGGCCGGAATCTTCCTGAGCCGCCAAAAGACTTGTACTTAAGAAAAGGGGCATGGCCAAAATCAAGCCCGCCAGAGTCCACACAAAGCTTCTGTTCAGCAATCCTGCATCTCCCTGTCAAATATTGGTTGAATCGGAGTTTGAGTCAATAGAAGGATTATACAACGAGTGGCTTTCGGAGTGGCCGGGAGTCTATTCGGCTTCTCTCCAGTCCATCCAGCGGTGAGGTCTGCTCTCGATCGCAGTCTCCACGTTATCGAGTACCTCGGAGGAATAAAGAATATCGCAGTAGGTGTTCCCGTCGGGCACAAAGAATTCCCGGCCAACGAGAAGCAGGCCTCCCAAAACCTGGGGGCGCAATCCGCCGGATCCGACTGCCCCCGTGAACCAGGTATTGTCCAGGACTACCGTCGCCCCTTTGTCCATATTGATGGTATTGGAGATCACCTGGCCCTGGAAGACACCATCCTTATCAATGGAAAGATTCGCATTGGGCGCGTACAAGGTCCCGAGAAAAGTCGAAGCTTTGCTGAAGGCGGGCACACTGCCTTCGACATACAACACCACATCATCTGTCCCCAGGCCGCTCGCAGGAGCGGGCCCCACATACAAAGTTTTATCGGTATCCAGATTCCCCTTGATATGGACTTCAGCAGGAGCTTCGTAGTAGATATAGGATTCCTTGGCCATGTAGATGTCCTCAAAGTAGTAAACTCCTCCCGTCAAACGAAGAGTGGAGTACATGCCGCCGTTGACATCCTTATAAGAGCCCGGCGCCAAGTCCAAGGTAGCACTCGCTCCGATATTCACATCCGATACGCCAGCCGAAAAACTCGGAAAAACCGGGAGATGCACGAACGGGGTGGTCATACTTGTGTATGTCGTCCCGGTCACCACCACTCCGCTGCCAAGAGAGGCGGAGTTGTAGTGAAGATCCCCGTTGATGACGCAGTCCTTGCCGAGAGTCACGGAATCCGCGATCACATCCCCGTTGACCGTGCTGGTCTTGTCGCTTACAAAGGTACCCCCGGGATTGTTCACACCCAAGAAACCGGCCACCACCGTGAGTTCTTTATCAATGGAGATTCCGTTCTTAGCCAAGAAAACAAAATCCGCAAGATCGTACAGATTGCCCGGTGTCCCCAGCATCTTGATCCTGGAGACATCATTCGCGCTCCCTGAAACATCTTCCTGAAAGATAAAGACCAGGCCGGTCCATTTGGCATCCCCTTCCATTACCAAACGCGGGGCACGCGCAGGGCCCGGATTCTTGTCCTCGATCGCGAGTACCCCGAACCCCTCAAAACCACTCTGCAACGTAATCTGCGCATCATCCACATAGACTATTTGGTAGTTGGCGGCACTGCCGATGGTCGTGCTTGCGTACGTCGTGTCCATAGTGAGGGTCACGTCGGCGACTTGTCTGAAGTAGCTTATCCAAAGGGAGAGGTCGGGCGCAGTAATGCCGCCCTGGGTGGCGGTGCTTCCGCTCACAACGGCATTCGTGATCGTAATGACTGAAGTGTTTAGGTCCGTAGCCACACCCGCACTGTCATCAACACCGGTGAGATTACCGCTGGAATCGTGGTTTTCACCCACCAGCACCACATCACTGGGTGCTGCGGCGTCTCCTGTGACCGAGAGCGAATAGGCACTTTCACCCGTGCGGCTAATATAGGTAACGGCGCCAAAATTCACGCCAGCAATATCCGGCTTTTGGCCGACAACGGAAACCTTCTTGCCTTCCGGCGCGTTTCCTGCATAAACGTTGACCGCACTGAGAAAGGATGCCCCCACAAACAGCACGCCACACACAACTAAAGATATTCTCATGACATTGCCCCCTCGTCCCCGAAACGTCGCCCAAACGAGTGCACAAGCACAAGTTAAAGTATATCCCATGAATCACACACCAGACCGGAAGTCCAGTAAAACGCGGAACCATAAAACACTGCATGACACAGTTTGGGCGAACAAAGCACTCATCTGGACTTCCCGAGTCCTCACGTCATTTGGCACTAAAAATGATTTCGGGGCCAGCTCTTGAGTGCTTACTAGGCACCATCATTGCTCAAGAGCTGACCCCGAAATCCAGACTAATCAGTTACGTGCCGGGCCATTCGGAGAGGGCAATCCGCTTCCATCCGGTATCCCATCACCGGAATTCGGCGCCGGACCCACCTGTCCACTCGCAGCACTTGCAGCACCGCTCCCGCTCGGACCCGGAGGCACCTCAAATCCGCTCCCGTCCGGAATACCATCTCCGGAATTCGGCGCAGGCCCGGCTCCGGGGCCGTCTCCTGCGTAGACGACTCCGAATCCCAGCATCATGACAGACACAAGCATCAGCAGCATGACTATCTTCTTCAAATATTATCTCCTTTGTTAGAGCAACTAACCGGACAGACCCCAGGCTAAATTGTATTGCCGACAAAACATTATACCTTCACAGCAGGAAAAATGAGAAATAAGCTTCGAGTAAAAGGACCCGGCTAGGCGTAAGACTTCTTTTTCTTCCGTTTTGCCGGAGGATTTCTGTCCGGGCGTTGAGGTCTGGTTTGGACTGGTTCCATTCTGGAAATTTTCAGAGGAAACCCAGAAACAATGACTCTCTGCAAATCATGGAAGACCGCGACGGGCATGCCTTTGGGAAGATCCACAGTGCTGTACCGGTCATAACTGTCGACACCCTCTATGTACTCGCGTCCGATCCCTGCGGCCTTTGCAATAGCCGCCGCAATCCGGCTTGGTTTCACTCCATGCTCCAGCCCCACCTCCACCCGGAACCGCTCCATTCCCACATCCGGAGGCACCGATTCATGCCGCAGCTTTGCCTTAGGCCGTTCCAACACGGGCCTTGCTGTTTTTTCCTTCTTGCGCACCGCATCCCTTCGATCAAACTGAACTTGAGGAATACGCTCTTTGGGCAAAAGCAAAGGCTGATCCCCCTGAATCATCTTTGCCAGCGCAGCAGCAATTCTCCCAGCGTCCACCTTATGCTCTTTTTGATATTTGCGGATAATTTCATAGAAGCTTTCGATATCTGCAGACTCAAGTGCTTTCGTAATCCGTGCACTAAACTGTGCGACTCTTTTGCTGTTAATTGCGTCAGCTGCAGGCAACTCCATCTGTGTAATCTTCTGCTTTGTGGCTCTTTCAATAAATCCCAGCGAGCGCCTTTGAGCAGGGGTCACAAATAAAATTGCCTCACCTGTGCGGCCTGCGCGGCCCGTGCGTCCGATTCGATGCACATAAGCTTCCGCATCGTGTGGAATATCGTAATTGATCACATGACTGATTCGCTCAATATCCAAACCCCGTGCAGCCACATCCGTGGCGACCAAAATATTGATATCTTTGGCCTTAATCCGCTTGATTGTCCGCTCTCTCTTCGCCTGGGGGATGTCGCCGTTTAGAGCCGCACAAGCATAGCCCCTGCTCTCCAGCATTTCAGCCAATTCCACGGTTGCCGACTTCGTCCGCACAAAGACGATCACACCGTCATTGTCTTCCGCCTCCAGCATACGGCACAGGGCATCTACCTTTTGCATTCCTCTGACCAGCCAATACCTTTGATTGACGGTTTCGGCAGTCGAGGTCTTCTGCTTGATTTGGATTTGTTCAGGCTTCTTTAGGTGCTTTTCCGCGATATCACGAATCGCCGGAGGAATTGTCGCTGAAAACAGCGCTGTTTGATGTTCTGTGGGTATTTCGCTAAGGATCCATTCCACATCCTCGATGAATCCCATACGTAACATCTCATCGGCCTCATCCAAAACCAGACACTCCAGCGCATCCAGTTTCAGGGTGCCTCTGCGCATGTGATCCATCACGCGACCCGGAGTTCCTACCACTATATTGACGCCTCGCTTGAGTTCCCGAAGTTGAACCCCATAAGGCTGGCCGCCGTAGATTGAAGTCACACTGAGACCGTGCATATGCTTGGAATAGCGCCTGAAGGCTTCTGAGACTTGAATGGCTAGCTCTCGAGTGGGGGCCAGGACAAGGACTTGCGGCAGCTTACCATTGAAATCAATTCTCGTGAGTAAAGGCAAGGCAAAGGCGGCGGTTTTTCCCGTCCCGGTCTGAGCCTGCGCCACCACATCCTTACCCTCCAACAAAAGCGGTATGGTTGCAGACTGGATAGGCGTGGGCGTTTTATAACCGGAATCTCTCAGCGCTATGGACACGGATGCGCTGAGTCCGAATTCATCAAAATTGGATGTATTTTCTGTTCTCATCAATTCAACTTCCCCAAGAACCATAAACTCTGTTCCCGGCGTACAGGAAAATAGCGGAGCCTCAAAGCTCCGCTATTTTCGTTGTTACGCGACTTAAGAGTTTTCTTTAGTAGCTATTTCTGGAACCGTAGCTGCGCTGTCCCGTTTTTTCAGTACGCGGCCGAGCTTCGTTGACCTTCAGTTGACGTCCCTGGAAGTCCTTGCCGTCCAGAGCCTGAATTGCCTGATTCCCCTCATCAGCCGAGGCTAATTCGACAAAACCGAAGCCCTTGGAATCGCCTGTGTATTTGTCCTTGAGCACTTGTGCGCTCTCCACCGTTCCAAATGAGGCAAACAGCTCGTTAAGATCGGCATCTGTGGTTGAGTAGGCCAGATTTCCTACATAGAGTTTAAATGACATAACTTGTCACTCCTTAGTTTGGGTTGAAGGGAGATGAGAGCTTTTAGGGAGTCGCCATACGGAGGCAAGAGACAAGCTATGCGGCAGTTAGGAAACACTTACCAAGAGAACTACTCAGTCCGATTCAACGGTTACATTGAACTGTAGTTTAGCTCATTGGAATTCACAATGCAAGCTTTTTGTTGAGTTGGAATTCCACATAGCCACAGAGGATTTCCTGGGCCTTTTCCGGGGGCGGAACCACAAAATAACTGCACACGATCGCATGGGCCATCTCGTGGCCCAGAATTCCCGTACGCAGCTCCTCGGCACAAAAATAGAGTGTATTCCGCTCAAACGAGTAGTAGGCCGAACCGTGCTTATGGTA
Source organism: Candidatus Omnitrophota bacterium (assembly GCA_016929445.1). Lineage (NCBI taxonomy): Bacteria > Pseudomonadati > Candidatus Omnitrophota > Candidatus Omnitrophota bacterium. The sequence continues at coordinate 97,854 of JAFGIU010000011.1, read as the reverse complement.
ACCGTAATTTCGCACAGATACCTCGGCCAAATCCAGCTTGGAGGAATAGATTTCGATTTTATACCGCACAGTCCTCAGGTGGATGTCCAGGATATCCGAGACTTCCAAGTAAAGCGCATCCAGGCATTCCTTAAGACCTTGAGTGGGGTCGCTGAGATCCCCCCCAACCAAGATATCGAGGTGTTCGAATTCATTGACATGAATTTGTGAATAGAGCTGGACAATGTCAACGTCTTCGTGCACGGTTACATCAAAGTAACGCGTTTCCAAATCCTGAGCGCACACATCGGCACAAAGAAAGGCTATTACGCTAAGAGCGAGCAGGCTCTTACGAATGATTTGCATTGCCTTCCTGGAGTTGGAAATAGTTGAGGGACTCGTCCAATTCATTCAAGACGGCTTGAATCCTCTGTTTGTCTGGATTGGGATCCTCCACCAAGGTATTTAAGGTAATCACTTTTTCCTTGGCAAGCATCCATCGATCGCTGAGAGTTTCCGCCATGCCGTTTAAGGAATCTGCCAGTGCCTGAATCTGATCATCCCGTCTAATGTGAAACTGTGCGTTCAGATTCCCGTTCTTGATGGAATCCACGGTTCGCCTCAGGCTAAACAGCGGCCCAGAGATCTTATGCGACACCAAAAGGCTCAGGGCAATCACAGAGACTGAGGCAAAAATCGTCACAATGATCAAAGTTTGTATCATCAAGGGCAGAAGAAAATCCGTGGTCCCTTTGACCACAACCTTGGTATTCTCAATGGCCACGGTGGTTGAATTGCCGGAAAGGGCCACAATCGCAGCCCCGGCAAGGATCGAGGAAAGCAGGACTACGACACAAAACTTAATCGCAAATTTAGCCTGGAAGCTCCTATCAATAAAGTAGTTTCTGCGTTTAATTCTGGGTTTCATTGCTCGGCTCCTCCAACATGGACCCTGCGGGAATCTTCAGCAATCCGTAATCGATTTCTATCTGTGCCCTTCTTTCCAAGGAATTGATCCAAGACTCCAGGGCTTGCTGGCGTTTTTCCCTCAAAAGCACCGTCTTAATTGCCTCCTGGGATTGCTCCAGAGTGACGCCCGCAAAATACTCAGCCTTTCGAGCTTCATAGAAGCCTTGAATTTCGGCGTCTGAGACCACAAGGCCCGCAGATACTTGCTTCATCTGTTGGTCCAGTGCAAGTTTCAAAAGGGACTGATTCCAAAAGGATTCCACATCCTCAAGAAAGTCCGGATCCTTGTCCAGTCCTTGCTGGAGGGCCGCGCTCAAAAGCAGCTTGCTCTTGACAAAGGTGTCGAGAAACTCCGCCCTTGAGTCCGGCAATTTGGATTGAGCGTAGGAAGATGTCTCATAGGCCTGCTCAAATTCCGAGGCAGTGAACTCGATTCCGTTAATAGATATCGCTGCAGAGGCATCCGGCTTTCCGGTGCCGCAGCCAACAAGCGTCAGCAGCACTCCTGTGATGCCCAGTATGTATCTAGTCATAACTGCCTCCGATTTTTGACAACACAAATTAAACCCAGAGAGGTTCTGAAGGGGTCCAAAACGGCCCCGTACTTCCCAATAGGGACGGTTCTCGCATAACTTGTTGAGTCACAAGGGGCAGCTAAGAACCGTCCCTGGTGTAAAGATCAAATAGCCGGTCCTCAGGAACCTGCTCTGGGTTTTAGCTAGTCTAGAACAAATTCGACTGGATATAGAAATGGAGTTGTCCCTCTCCCTTGTCCGATTCCTGATCGCTGAGAGGAAACCCGTAACTGATGCGTCCATTGAAGTATTTCGAGAGATTGAAGACCAAACCCGCGCCCACACTGGTTAGAAAGTCCTCGCTGTCAATCCCCTCGCCTCCGGGCTTAAAAGGGAACGCTCCGCCGTGATCGATAAACACAGCCCCCTTGAGTTTGTTTCTCAGTTTACTTTCTTTGCGGAACAAGGGCCAGTTGAGTTCGGCGGACATGAGGTAGCCTTTGTCTCCGATCAAGAGTCCTTGATCAAATCCCCGCACTGTGGAGAGCCCGCCGATTTGAAATTGTTCGGAAGAAGGCAGCAAATCCTCATTAGCCCACTGAGCGCTTGCTCTCAGGATGAGAGTCCGGTCATCCTTGAATAAATGGAAGCGGCTCAGGTCCCCTGTCCATCTAAAAAAGTCCTCAGTATTCTCAAGGTCAGAAGACCCGAAGCTGAGCTCATTACGAAAATACCACATGCCGTGGTCGTCGTAGGCCTGCAAGTCAAATCCGCCGCTTACTGTGCTCACACCGGACTCCACAAGCGGCACGCCTGCAAAGCGGGTGGTGGTCTGTTTTTCGTGCCACTCCGCAAAGCCGGTTGACACCAACCGTGGCCTCCCGATGAGGGGATGGCTGATATACGCGCTGATATCCGAGGAGTCTCCATCAATATCCAAAACACTAAAGTCACCGCCAATCACCTCGATTTGGTTCTGGTCATAGCTGGCCCCAATCCGCGTTCCCTTGCGGGTGATCGGAATGTCATAGGCCACAGACCCTGAAGTGGTCCCGTCCGCATAATAAGTGGCCAAAGAAAGACGGTCTCTGAAACCCAGGAGACTGTTAACCGATAGCAGAGCACCGATTCTGTACAGACCCACATCGTCCCGGCCCGCGTTGTCCACAAAGGTGGAGGCCTGCCATCTTTTGGGTTCTTCCACCTTGAGGATGCAATCGCTGGTGCCCGGCTCCTCTCCGGCTCTCAGCTCTGCGCGCATCTTGCAATCATTGGTGCTGTTGAAAAACTCCAGATCCTTTTCCAGGCTCTTCAAATCCATGACATCCCCGTTGCGCATAGAGATCCGCCTTTTGAAAAAGGAATCCCGCGTATATTTATTTCCCTCCACTTCGATCCTGCCCAAGCGCCCCTCCACCAGCTTGATTTTAACGACTCCGTCTTCCACCTTTTGGGGCAGCAGCATAGCCCGGGCCGTCACATAGTTCCTGGCCCGGTAGAGAGCATTAATCTCATCCACGACCTCGTGCAAGTCGTAGATACTCAGTTGTTTCCCTTCGTAGCTTCTCAGCACTGCTTGGAGTTCTTCCTCGGGCAGAATTTCCGAATGGTCGGTCACAATCTTTTGGACAACTAGTTCTTCATCCTTGTCTGTTTCAGTATCTGCGGTGCCCTGGGCCCAGCCTGCGGAGGCAATACTCCAAATAACAAGCACAATCAGCGGGATCCAGTGCGATCTCCTATGCGCCATTTTCATCATCCTCTTCCTTCCCCAGCGAATTGTAGTAATCCTCGAGCTCATTGCTCAGCCATTCATAAAGAACCTCGTCCGCGAGGTCGATCTCATGATATAAAAGCGGAGACCAGAAAAGATTCACATTCTGCGATCGTTGCACCGTTTCTTCGGCGAATTGGTAACGGCTGTATCCCGAGGTACTCAAGAACTTGTCCACCAGCCGGGTCACGCTATTCTCGGTACTGAACTTGTTGACGATGTACTCATAGCCGATGTAGTGCACGATGTGCGCGCTGGTAAGCGGCCTTTTGTCTCCGGAAAAGACCAAGGAAAAAGGCGAGCCCGGCGACCAAATCTGAACCGCGCAATTGAGCAATCCGGGAGTTACATTGTCCATGAACACATCGAAGATACTGTTGTTGAATTCCGCATAACTGCCGATTAAGGTGTCCAGGAGCGAAAGGTCCGCAGTCTGGGCGTCAATGGAGGCAAATTCGGCAGATAGATGATCAAACACAACAGGCCGGCTTGAAGCAATGTGCATGTTGACGGTATCGGCCATAGAGCCGGAGCTTCCGCCCACGTCTAAGTGCAAAGGCCCTGCAGCGCCCTCGTGATTGAGGTTCTCAACATTGACGTTATTTGCATGCAAATTCACGAAAGCCGGATCGAGGTTTTCGATGTTAAGGTCTCCCCGATTCACCGCCACCTGGACCTCATCTGGAGCGGTCACCTTAGTAATGTCCGCGTCTCCATTGCTCACCCAGATACGAACTGAACCCTCCTGACTGGTGAGGCTGTCGGCACTAAAGTTTCCCAAACGCTCTTCCAGGTTGATGTCTCCCAAGGCGCGACCTGTAGTCAGTGCGTCCGGACTCAGGTCCATGACGATGGGTAGCTGTGCTGCACCCACGTCGCCTGTTGTGGACTCAATAATCAAGCGGTTGCCAATCAGGTTGATACTGCTACCCGACGGATCCCCGTTCATAATGTCTCCATCGATTTTGAGCCGGAGTTCTCCGTTAGAACTGAGCGTATCAATATTGACGTCGGTCTCGGCGCCCAGGTAAATATGGTCGACCGCCCGGATATCAATGCTTCCAGCGGCTTCCATGTCCACATCATTCTTGAGTTGCACAATCACATCCGCGTCTACATGGGTGAGGTCATCTTTCTCAGCCAAGGCCAACAAGATCTTCTGATCGTCTGTGACATTGCCCGAATCAATGTCGGCCTGAGAAATAGTCTCGTCAGCCAGAACACTCCCCACCCCTCCGCCGGCCATAACCGTGATGTTACGGCCTGAGATATTCGGCCTCTCCAGCAGAAGTTCGGCCACACCGCTCCTGGGCACCGAGGCCACATTCTTGGCATTGACCAATTCCTCTTCGGTCCAAACGCCTTCGCGGAAGTTGGATTCTTCCTCCGCGGTCAACACATATTCCCAATTTGGATCATAGGTGTTGTCATAAACATCATCACTCGAATCCGTGGGTGTGCCGCCATCATCGACTAGATGCTCTTCCTGATATTCCTCCTTCTTCTCGTCCTTGTAATCCTGAATGGATTCCTCGACCCGGTTCTCGTCTTGCAACTCCAAATCGTCCCAAGTGGCGCCCAATTCTTCGGCCGTATCATCGTCCAGGGCCTCGTTCCAGTGATAGTCTTCCACCCCGCCGTCAACCCCCAGAACAACGTCGCCCTCGTGGGAGATAATTTGTTCAAGCAAGAGATCCCCCTGTTGCTCCACTAAATAAATACTGTCTTGGGCCTCGGCGCCTACCACTCCGTCCGAGTCCATGAGTAAAGCATTGGAGGACGTACCGATTCCGCCGTTTTGGGAAGTCAAGGAAATGGCTTTGCCCACCACACCCGCCACCTGGTCCGGCTTATCCCAAATCGACCCTTCAGCCACTACCTCTACATCTCCGTTGGTAATTAGGGAATTGATGTGGAGATCCCCGGATTCCTCATGAAGTCGAACCATGCCGTCCGCAAGCACAGAAAGAGATCCTCCCGTGGTATCGATCACAATCTCCTGCTCATCAGAACCCACCGAGCCCAAAGGCGCACTGAAATCAAGATCTCCGCCTTGCACTACAAAAGTCGAATTCAGACCCAGGATACTCCCTCCTTGGTTTGAAATATTCACAGGTCCGCTGGGGTTCTCAATGGAGCCATTAATCCAAATATCCGAGGCTCCGGTATTGGTGATATTGACGACGCCTTGATCCGGATTACCTGTGAATTCAATGGCAATGGGGTAATCGGCCTTGACCCCGTACTTATTCAAGAGTTGGGTCTTGGTCACTGCATCCACGGCCAGGGTGAAGACCACATCCCGGTCCTCATTGATCTTGATGGCATCCCACCAGTGGGTCCAGCTATCCTGCACATCCTTGTAAGAGAGAGCCCAGTCGTCGAACTCAGCCACCACAGCGTTCTCGTAGGGCTCATATTCCGCATTTCTAGTGCCTGTCAGGGTGTCCGTGCCCACTTGATGCCATTCCCAGGCGCCGTCCGGAAAACGCTCTTTATAGCCTGTTTCCACATACACATTGTTGTCTTCCGTGGTGTAAATCGTGGTCAAGGGGTAGTTCTCCGGTGTCTTTTTTCCGGTGTCGGTAATCTTTACTTTTCCGGTGAGTCTCTCGCTCAAATCCAGCGTATGGACCACCAGGTCCCTGGCAGAGTCATTCACAATGTCAATCTGCCCATAGCCGTCCATGGACTTGATCCGGCCTTCACCCGTCGTACTGACGATTTCCCCAAAGAGCTCAATCGTGCCCGCGCTAAAGCCAATGCGGAAGAGTTTGATGCGCTCATTCTCTGCGTCCCACACAGCCACTGTGTTTTCATCCCCAATTGTGGGAATCACATTCTCCACTCCATAGCGGGTAATAAGGTCCGTGTCCGGATTGAATGCCGGGATGGTGATATAGCGATGCGGGAACCCGCTCTGGATTGTGCCGTTGATGTCCAGAATTTCGGCACTGATATAGATGGTGTTGCCCACCATCACGGTTCCCGCGTGGTAGAGGCCTGGGGTGTATTCATGGGTGAAGCTGCCGTGTTTGGCCTTGACTACGATCTCGTCCGCACTGATGTCCCCGGCCGTGGCAATGCTTCCCGAATTGTTGATAATCTCAATTTTTCCGCCATAGGCCGTGAGATCGCCGTCAATGACAATATCCGAGGGAATCACGGCATCCGGATCCGGCACGCGATCCGGGTCGTCCAAGTCCACGTAATTGAAAATCTCAATGCGGCGGCCCAGGTTCTCTCCGAAATCAATTTCCACAGTAGGGTGGCTGATAATGCTGCGGCCATTGAGAAATATTTCGCCGGAACTGTCTTCAGGGATTTCGAGGTTATTGACCTGCAAATGGGCAAAGGAGTCATTCATGATGCCGATTCTGAAGTTATTGCCCGGAGCAATGAGCTTCCCGCTCCCCTTGAGGTTGCCGTTAATGAGGATCTGCCCCCCACTAGTGGCCGCGTCCTCGATCGTGATGAGTCTGACATCCGGCAAGCCTTCGTAGTCGGCCCGCTTGGTCACCAAGTGATCTCTTTCCGTATACAGAGCTGCCAGGAGGTCGGATTCCGGATGATTCGGGTACTTGTTCTCCGGATCGATCTCCAGAATCTTCCCGTCCAGTAAATCAATCTTCGCATTCAGCCTTTCCAGCAGATTAATCATGCTCGTGCTGTAGCCGATATTTCCCGTGATTTGCTCGTTCTCATCAATGAAGACCGTCTTCTCCCGGTCCAAGCCGCTTTCCACCGTGCCGTTGACTGTGACTGAGTAATCTTTGTCCTTGGGCTCATACCAGGTGCCGCGCGTTCCGTTGCTGTAAATAGTGATGGGAATTCCAAAGAGCAAATAGGTCTTCTTCTTGGCCCTGGCATAGCCCTGTACATACGTAAAACCACTCAGCGAATTGAGCGTGACATCCCGGTTCGCCTTCACATAGGATCCTTCTGCCAGGTCAATATCGTTGTAGTCTTCCAGAGTCGCATAACCCACCACATCACTGAGAGGAATACCGCCGGAAACCCAAGAGCGCGCCTCGGATTTGGCAATCAGATAGTTCTGGATATTATCCGGCCCCTCCCCGGCACCGATGTGCACGTCCTGATGCCCATGAATCCGGGCGTTCTTCCCTATATTTGTGTTGTTATCAATCTTGACTTTGACTTCGGCCTTGCCATCGCCCGAAGAGGCCAGACCCCAGGTGCTTGTGTTGGTCACGGTGCCCACGTTGGCAATGGCACGCGAGGTTACATTCACATCATTCCCTGCCTGAAGGTCTGAGTTTTCTCCCACAGAAGTCTCGGCAAGATTGGTGTTGAAGATATTCGAATGCACATCGGCAACTGCAACCAAGCCGCCTGAGGAAAATTTACCCATGTCAAAGGCCAACACATTGTTTTCGGAGGACACGGTCAAATCCCTTCCTGCACTGAGAGTCCGAGCTGAACCCGCTGAAGTATTTCCGTTAACGTGCGCGTAGGTGAAATTGTCCAGATAAGAAGTGCTGGTACCTGCTGCACCACCGAATACTCCACCCGCCCCGGCTGTAATGTTATTGCCTATATAGTCTTTTCGGGTCCAGTTGATAGCCTGAACCCGCAAGTCCCGGCCCGCGTTTACGGAGTTATTTGCCCCAATAAACGAATTCACGGTGGACTGAGCCCTGTTGAGGATGGTCCCTCCGCTCATACCCACCACACCGGCCGAAGTGGAGTCTGCTTTAGCATTTAAGATAGAAGTCCCTTGTGCATTTACTTTCACGTCCTCCTGCGCTTGTATCTTTTGCTCATTATCCTCATCGCTCGTATCGATATAGGCTAGGGTGGTATTCGACTGCAAAGTCAGTGCTTTCACTGCGGCGCCGGCCACCAAGCCCCCCGCGCCGGCCCGGGCATTGGTATAGGTATCATTCACATTGGCAGCGTCCACCCGTACGTTCCCGGCTTCTACGGATATGTTCTTGGCCAAATGGGCATTGACCGAGCTCGCTATCGAGGAGGAGCCGGTATTGGACCCATAGGCGGCCAGGCCGCCGCAGAAACCGCTCACCCGGGAAGCAGCTATTCCATAAGACTTGGCTAACACTCCGAGCATTCCGCCCGCTTGGATACTCGCGTTTTCGCCCACATAGGCCTGTACCACCGGAACGGCTTTGGCCTCGGCGTCAGAAGAAGCCACACCAATGAGCGCGCCCGCAGAAGCCGTGGCATCTGCATAGGCTCTCCACTGCGCCAGATTCCCCTCCTCATCGTAGTTATTGGAAGACTCCACAAGCAGATCGCCCCCGGCCTGTATTACATTGTTCTTGCCGATGAAAGCGGAAACAGAGGGAGCCACAGTCGCGTCGGCAGTCGAAACTCCCGCTCCCAATGCGGCTACGGTAACGCCCTCGGCATAGGCTTTGGCATCGGATATCTCATAGGCCCCGATTCGGATATCTTGATCCAGTTCGATATTGGGTGAGGTCCTGCTACCTGCCGCAGCATCCGTGATGTAGGCTTGCACCACAGGTTTGGCTTCGGCAGTGGCATCGGCCCCGTTTCCGGCCAACAAGCCGCCCGCCGCTGCCTGCGAGTGGGCTCGTACCCCATGAACGCCTTTTGCCTGAATGTTCAAATTCTGAACCGCCTTGGAGGAATCGGCAGCATCTCCAATCCGCGCACTGCTGTCCAAGTAGGCCTTTGTCTGGCTTGCCTCTGACGCATCGGAAATAACCACCCCAGCGGCCAAGGCGCCCACTGCCGCGCCAAAGGCCTCGGCATTGATATCCGAGGATGTCTGGGAGAGTACTTGCACATCCCCGGCATGATCGATCTCCGTATTCGGTCCGATATAAGCCAGGGTTTGATTTTCAGAATCAATGTAGGAAACCGCCGCGCCCAAGCCCACCGCGCCTGCGGCCCCGGCGCCTGTTTCCACATCGGAATCCACAATCATTGTGCTCGCCTGCACACGTACATTGCCCGTGTCGCCCGCACTCAGATTTGCGTCTTGCACATAGGCGTTTGTGCGATTTTCCAAACTCACCACACCGACCGCCCCGCCAATCCCGGCAATACCCAGGGCTCCGGCGCCGGAGGTGGTATCCACCCGGGTCGCATCGTAAGCCTCGACTGAAATATTTCCGCGGCTGCTTACCGCAGCCCCGTCAATAGCGGCTGTGGTGGATTGATTCATTGCCGCGCTGGGATCGAATTGATCTGAAACGGAAAGGGCGGTGGTCCGGGCATCCACCCGGGTGCGGGACGAGGCGGCCAGATCAGAACTCCCGAGCTGATCCTCCACCGCAGAGCCGCCAATCTGATCGTCCACCGCCGAACTCGTGTTCTCCGCTGCGTCCGTTCCCTCAGACGAGATGGCACTGCCCACATTGATGATGGCGACTGCGCCTTGCACTCCCACGGCCCCGCCCCCAAAGGCCAGAACTTCTGTATCCACATTCTTGACGGATGCCGCCTTCACTTCCACATCGCGGCCCGCATGCACACTTGCGCCGGATCCGATGGAGGCGGTTGCGGTATTCTTGAGGGTTGTGACATCAATCGAGGCGCCCACCCCGGCCAATCCCCCGACCGCAACCACGCCCGCGTTGTCGTTGACCTTGGAGGTATTGAGCGCATTCACCTTCAGATCCTGTTCATCATCGTCCGAAGACTGATTGATCTGAGTCTGCCCGGAGCCTTCATGGATATAAGCCTGAGTCGTGGTCTCGATCCCCGTGACCATCACCGAACCGCCCGCACCCAAGTAGCCCCCCAAATTTCCGCTGGCTGCGTAGGTCGTCACATCCTCATCCGACCTGGCCAGGACCTCGGTGCTTCCCAAGGCATCGGTCTGGGAATCCGCAATGTACGCAGTGGTGCGGTTGCCCACGCTGCTCACGACCACCGAGCCGCCCACGCCGGCCACGCCTCCAATGGACACGCTCCCCGCAGTGACATCCAGCTCCACTTCGTTCTCGGCCAGCACCCGGAGATCCCCTTCGGATTCCACCTGGGAGTTATTAATGAAAGCCTCGTTCACGCTATCCACATCAATGACTGCCACAGACCCGGCCACTGCCGCAGTTCCCGCTCCGCTACCGCTCACCACAGCGGAGTTGACGTCTTCCTGGGAATAGGATTTCACCTCGACTGCTTTCTTGGCCTGCACCCCAGGGGAATTCCGGATATAGGCCTTGGTGTTGTTGTCGATGAGGGTGATATCCGCAGTGGCCCCGATACCCGCGGCACCTCCCAGAGCGACTCCCCCGCCTTTCACATCCGTATTGGTGACATTTGAGGCAAGCACCAGGACTTTCTGATCGTCCGCAGCCCCTGAGTTGTCTGAATTGACGGAAGAATTGTCCACAAAGGCCTGCGTGTCATCCTCCACCAGAGTGACCGACACAGTGGCCGCTAACCCGGCCGTGCCCCCGCCGGATAGATTCGCGGTAAAGGCATCGATCTCTTCCTGGTTCAGCGCAACCACGGCCACGCCCTGAACCGCTTCTTGAGCTTGAGTGCTGTCGGCCTTGGGCACCAACACAGACTCCATGCCCTTAGCGGATATGTCCGAAGATTGGCTAATGAAGGCTTTGGTGGTATTGCCGATGAGATTCACCGCTGCAGAACCGCCGATGCCGGCCGCACCTCCACCCGATATGGTGCCCCCGTAGATGCCTGTTTCGATATCCGACTGGGCAATCACGGTCACGTTGTCCCCGGCCGCAACAGTCGAGCCCTTGTGAAAGGCCTGCGCATTGTTCTCCACCTCATTGATCGCCACGGATCCGGCCGCTGCAAAGGTGCCCCCTCCGGACCCGCCAACGGAGATCGCCGTAATACTCGAATCCGAATCAGACAGCAGCGCCACATTGTCTTCATTAGAGAGAACGTGGGCATTTTCTGTGTAGGCGAAAAGCTCGTTGCTAATGTCGTTATAACTGGCTGAACCCCCGATGGCAGCGGTCCCCGCTCCCCCGATCTGCCCGGAGAAAGACTGAATAGTCGACGTATCTTGAACCGTCAGGTTCACGTTCTTTTGGGCCGTGACTGTGGGGGTCTGCCCTGCACCCGGTGTATTGGCAATGTAGGCACTCACTTTATTGCTGATGTCATTTAGGGAAACCGCCCCCGTAATGGTTGCCGTACCGGCCCCGGAAATACCCGCGGATAAGGTCTTGATCAAAGACGACGTGGTGGCCGACAGTTCCACCTTATCGCTCAGCGAAGCGGCACCGGCGTTGTCGATATACGATTGAATTTCGCTGCCGATGTCATTGGTAGCCACGGCCGCCCCGATAGAAGCTGTGCCCGCCCCGGAAACCGTGCCGGCCAGCGATTTGATCACCGAGCTCTCGCCTGCGGACAACTTCAGTTCTTTCTGGGCCTTCACATCCGCTTGGCTGGAAATATGGGCTTTGACTTTGTTCCGGATGTCATTGAGCGAAACCGAACCGCCCAAGCTATAGGACCCGGCTCCGGTCGCCCCGGCAGTAATGGAGTTCAGAGAAACCGAAGAGGTGGCTGATAATTCCACGCTACCGGAACTCGAAGTCACATCTGAATTTTGAATCAAGGTTTCCAGGGTATTGCCGATGTCGTTCGTGGCCACCGAAGCTCCGGCGCTCGCAGTCCCGGCCCCGGACACCACACCGGCCAAAGAGTCCAGGCTCGAGCTGTCTGTGGATGCCAAAACGACTTTGCCCCCTGCGTCCACATCGGAACGGACTCCCGTCTCGTCCACGATGCCTGTAATCACTTGGTTCTCAATATCGTTGAGCGTGACCGCGCCGGCCAACGAGGCGGTACCCGCACCTGCCCCGGCAGCAGAGATCGTTTTGAGTTTGGCGTTTGAGAGAGCCAAAAGGGCAATATCGCCCACCGAAGTGCTGACCTGCGAACCTGCTATATAAGAGCTAAGCGTGTTTCCGATATCATTGGTGGCTACTGCGGCTCCGGCCGAAACTTTGCCCGCGCCCACAACCGCCCCGGCCAAGGACTGGATTTCCGAAAGATCTGATGCATTCACAGCCACGCCATTGGCCGCATCAATATCCGAGCCTCCCGAAATGTGCGTATCTACCGTGTTGGCGATTTCGTTCAAAGTCACGGTGCCGGCCAGCCCCACCTTGGAGGCCCCGGTTCCGCCCGCGGCAATGGCCAGGATCTTAGCATCAGACACCGCAGCCAATAAGAGATTGCCGGATAGCGCCGGATCCGCAGTAGCCGGGTCACTGACTTTGGCCTCCACCCGCGCGTTCTCGACGTAGGCCTTGAGCTTGTTGTCAATATCATTGAGCGAAACCGAACCACCGATGCCGGCCGCACCCGTAGAACCGCTCAGTTCACCTGTCACCACCAGAATGTCGGAGCTATCCTTGGCTGATAATGCAATATTTTTGGATGCCCGGATGCCTTCGCTACTCTTGTTGCCGCTGATATAGGCTGCTGCCTCATTGGCGATCTCATTGGTCGAAACCGAGGCGGACGCGGCAATTTCCTGGCTTGCGCCCAGGGCCGCGGCCACTGACTTGATTTCGTTGTCATTGGCGGCCTCTAAACTGATGTCTTCTTCCGCTTCCACATCAGAGTCCTTGAGATAGGATTGAGTGACATTGTCCATATCGTTGAGAGTAACGGAGGCGCCGATCCCGGCCTTGCCTCCATAACTGAGCGCGCCGGCAATGACATGAGTGAGGGAATTGTCGAAGGAGTTCAGGACGAGTCGGCCCGCCTGATTCACCGCGGAGTCATTTAGAAAGCTAAGCGTGCGATTGGAGATCTCGTTCATGGATACGGCCCCCGCAACCGCGGCTTTACCTGCTCCGGCGCCGCCCGCAGTGATTGCCTTGACCTGCCCGCTGGAGGTGGCACTCAAACCCAGATCCCCGGTCACGTCCAGAGTCGCGTTTTCTGCAAAGGACATCGTGTCGTTCGTCAAGTCGTTCTGGGCATAAGAGCCGGCAATGCCCAAGGATTTGCCCGAGGCCGTGGCAATGGCAACCGATCCGGCAATAGCACTAATACCCGAGGTGCTCGTGGAGCTGAGCCCCGTATCGGAACCCGAAGAAAGCCCCGCCCCGTCTTTGACAAAAGCCAAAGTGTCGGCGTCCACCGCATTAAGGGACACATCCCCGGAAACCGCAATGCCGTACTTTCCCTTACCTGAGTCTTTGTTTTCCTCGCCGTCGGCCGGCGGCTCTGAGGAGCCCCCTGTGGCCAGAGTCCCGGCCAAGGAATACGCCCCGATCTGATTGTCCGCAGTAGCGGTCACAGTCACCCGGTTGCCGGCGCTCAGGGTATTGTCTGTAAAAGGAACCGCCTCAGTGTTTCGATCCGAAATACCGGCCATCACCGTACTGGTGACATCATTGATCGAGACAGAGGCCCCGATACCCACGTTCTGCGCCTTAACCACTCCCCCGGTTATATTCAGGTGATCCACATCTCCGTCGGCGCTGATCAGGAGATCGTGGCCGGCAGAAATCGCGGCATCATCGTCAATGACGGCAGTCGCCGTGTTCTTCACATCACAGTTGGAAAGAGCCCCTTCCACACCCACCTTAGCCGCAGTTCCCCCGGCCATGGTGACGGTAACCGTATTCTGCTGAGAGTCTGCGCCCACGACAATATCCCCGCTCGCGCTCACTTCGGCGTCTTCATTGATATAGGCATTGGCTGAGGCGGTGGTATTGAGCTGATTGTACGATCCTCCCAAAGCCGCTTTGGGCGTGCTCCCAAACAAAACTTTGCTGGACCACATTCCCACCAAATTCAGGCTATTGATGTCGTTATGCGCATAGAGGGAAACCGCTTGTTCGCTACCGGCATAGCCGGGGTCGGAATTGACCAAAGCCCCTGCATCAATATAGGCATTGGAGGTGTTGTCCAAGTCAAAGAGATTGACTGCCCCTGCCAGGCTGTATTCCTTCCCTTTACTGGAATTGAATGCATAAGAAGTCAGCAAAAGATTTTCCAGACCCCCCGCAAGATGCTCGATCACTTCATCAAAAGAGCTGAAATCCACCTCCCAGGGATACGGCACCTCAGTCTGGGCATCCAGAGCCAACAACCCCCGCACATTCACTTTGGAGTCCGGGCCGATAAACGCATTCGCATTGTTTTCATAGCCCCCGAAGACCACGGCCCCGCCCAAAGCCACCTTGTCGGAGCTGGTCTTGGCTGTAGAGTGGATATTCATATTGTCTTCAATCGCTGCTTGGAGAAGAAGGTTCCCCCGGGCTTCCACCTGGGCAGGATCGGAAGGGGTCCCCTGAATAGAGGCATTGGCGTTGTTGGTACTGTCACAATAGGCGACCGATCCGGCAAAGTTGAGTTTGCCTGATTTGATGCCGGGAAAGAAGAAATCAGCCCCTCGCTTACCGATAACTTTAGAGGCAACCTTGTTCTTGGCACCGCTAATGACATTGTTCAACTGCGTGCCGATGGATTCCGTATCGCCGAGCGAGGATGCGTGAGCCTCGGTCAGGTTATTTTTAGTTTCGGCATCCGCGCGGATTTCAATATTTCCTTCGGAAAACACCTGTCCCGCCACCAAGGCATTGGTATGGGTGGTGAGTTCATTAACCGCCACGGCAATGCCGGCCGAGCTCGCCCCCACTTCAACTGCCTCGGCTGTAGCAGTCACATCATTCATCGTGGTCGCCACCACCTTCACTCCTCCCAAACCGGCCTCCACCGTCACTCCTTCGGCGATGGACGCCGTGGTCTCGGCAGTGGTTTCGGCTTTCACAAAAGTGACATCCACGGGTTTGTTTTTGGCATGAGAACGCGCCGTCACCTTCACCATATTCTCAGTGGCCGCGCTTAACTCCACCGCATTGCCGGCCTTGACTTCAACCTCGTCTTGCAGCAGGGCTTCGGCAGTGGCATGCGATTCGCCCCAGGCAAAGCCCAGCAAATAGCCCGGCATCAGCGGGTTGGCCCGCGAAATGGCTTCCGCCTTGATGGCCACGTTCCCGCTGGCCTCCACTTGAGTGTCCCCGGAAAGGGCCACCAGGGCCGTGGCATCGGAGAGAGTCACCACCGCATCTCCTGTGAAATCAAAGATGGCGTCCACGATCGCTTCAGGAGAGGACAATGGGGAGTCATCCGGCATGTCCGGGAGCAAGGAGGTATCTGCCAGCGCTGATATAACAACATTTTTGCCCTTGAGAACCGCGTCCTCCATGCTGATGCCCGCGTAAGCATTCTTCTCAAATCCAAGGCGATCCGTGTCCGTGGCCAGAAACGCAATATCGCCGGCAGCGTGTTCGGTGTCCCCTTCCAAAACATGGGCCAGAATTCTTGCCCCGCGGCCCACATTGATCACGGGCGCGGCAAAGGTCAGATTGCCCGAATCCCCAATCGACGGGTCGCTCAAATGGCGGCTGCGGAGATTCATCCACTCGATCTGCCGGCTGGAGATCGTCGTGTTGGCGCCAATGTTAATCACCTCGTCCGCCTCAAAATAACCGTTCCCGCCGCTGAAGTACGTGGCGTCTGAACTATTGAGAAGCATTTGGTTGATATTGAGGATGTCCGGATCAATCAAAAAATTGCCGCCTTCGCCATCCGTTGCCCCGGCCTGGAATATGCCCCCGTTGAGATTGACCACCTCCTCAGCGCTGAACTCGGCAAAGCCCCCATCCCCCGAGATCTCTCCGCCACTCACGTCCACAAGTGCCGTGCCGAGGATTTCTGCATCCCGGTCAGCCAGGATGATGACCTCCCCCCCGTCTGAATTCCCGCCGCGGCCTCTTGCCGAAACTGCGGAAGCATCCTCCAGCTTTATGTCCCGGCCCGCGCGAATATGGATCTTGCCGCCGTCCACCTCATTTGCGCCCTCCGACCGGATGATCCCGGCATTCACCACATCCTGCTCTGCTGAGAGGATGATTTCCCCGTTCCGGATAGCAAGTGCAGGCGCCTCGGGAATATCTCTCATGTTGACCGCGGATTGGATCAGTCCCGTATTCGCGATCTTCCCGGCGTGCAGCGCAATATCGCCGATTGCATGGATTTGACCTTGCACTGAAATTAAGGCATTTTCATTGATTGGGACCGTACTGTTGAGCAGGCTGCTGACTGCGGCTGCCGAGGGATTACCCGGGGAATCAAAAAAGTCCCGCATATATTGGGGCGTGGGCGTCATCGCTGTTAAAGCACCAACATTGATGGACCCGGTTTCTCCCACCACCATCCCATGCGGGTTGGCAAAGAACACGTTCCCACCGATTGCACCGTCTTGGATGGAGTTGAGAGCGCCGTCAATATGCGTGGCATAGGAATGCACCAGGTTGAGAAGATTGGAAGTCCCGTCAGGAAGATGCAGGTTGACCACGTTGTCTTGGTACACGTCAAACTTGCGGAAAGAGTTGAATGCGTTCTCTCCTTGGATCGTGGATGTCCGGACATCGGTCACTCTTCCTTCTGTCTCTAAGGAAGTGGCCGTATTTCTGTCTGGAATGATTTGTCCGGCTTGGACAGGAGAAGTATTGAGACACAACACGATGGAGAGAAAATAGGCGAGCGGCCTGCAAGGCGCGTGGAATTGCATCGGAATGTCCTCCCGGAACAACAGTCGTCAATTAAGGTGTCACCGGCAATACAACCGCTCCAAAATCCCCACAAAGTATTCCGGTTGGATTGAAAAATATCCCTTTGGATAAAGTCTTATATTTTCTCCCAAAACAAAAATGTTGACTCTGATAGAAATCATACGCAACTTATTGCCTGACAGAACTTTACAAAAGTACCCCACTCCTCGTATCCAGCTCGAGACAAAAAAGTCCCTACCCCTTTCAGGGTAGGGACTTAGTCTCAAATTCCTAGCTGAGCCCTGAACTACTAATCCGTTAGAACACCGCCGTGCGGCAAGCTCACGTCCAATTTGGTGATCGGGAAAGTCACCGCATGGGCCAAACCGCCCACCATGGTCAGAATTCCGTTCCCCACACCCTTGGTAAATCCCCAAGCGCGGTTATCGCCGGCATCCCCGGCAGCCTCGGTATCCCGGATAATCGAGGTCCAGCCCAAAAAGAGATTCTTTATTCCAAAGCCCAGCTTCCCCCAGGCCTGGTCTCCGTAGTCCATTCCTTGGACCCACTCACTGGCCGGGCTATCCTTGCTAAACGACACAGTGGCCACATCCCCGGCAAATACCGGCCCGGCTTGAGACAGGACAAAAGCCAAACCAAAAACAACGCTCATCCAAACCCTTGCTTTCACTGATCACCTCCATGTATAGCGAGTTGCTCCGGTACTTTTTCCCCAACAATCTCTGGAACTTGTCCAGAACCCTAGCGGTAGTATACCCAAAAGGATGCCTTTTGTACCACCCTTACGGACGCGCTTCTCTTTTAAAATGCCCCCCATCTGCGCGAAGAGTTTGAATTTTCTTCAATTTCTTGCTAAGCTGCCGGGGCTGGCAAATTGACCCCTTCGGCCAATACCCCAAGGAGCCGTGCATGCAAATAGGCCCGAGGCTTCGCGAACTCCGGCGTTCCAAGTCCCTCACTCTCAAGAAACTCTCCCAGCTTTCGGGCGTTGACCCCGGCACAATCAGCCGCATTGAAACCGGTAAGATGACCGGCACGCTGAAGTCCCACGTGGATCTCACCCGCGCCATGGATGTCAACATGTCGGAACTTTACGGGGATCTGGGGAACGGCAAGGAGCGCGATGCGGTCACTGTTCAATCGCCGGAGTCTCGGCAGGATGTTTATTTGCACACTGCGGGCAAATCCAGCATGACCGTGCTCACCACAGATATTCTCAAAAAGCAAATGATGCCCGTGTTCATCACCATTGATCCCGGAGGAGAAACTCAATGGGAACAAACCGGTTCCGGCACCGAGAAATTTGTCTTGCAGCTTGAGGGGAACATGGAAGTGTTTGTCAACGGAACTGCTTATGTTTTGGGACCTCAGCAGACCATCTACTTTGATGCTTCTCTAAAACACCACTTCCGGAATATAGGCAAGAAACGCGCGCGCTGTGTTTGTGTGACGAGCCCTCCCGCACTTTAATAGTTGAAGAGCTAAAGCAATGGTTCTCATACATGTCATAGGATCGACCCTGAGTGCCTTGAGCATCCTTGCTCTGGGAATCTTCACGCTCCGCCACAATCCCAAAGAACCTGCCAGCCGGCTCTGGTTTGCCATCAGTGTTTCAGTCTCTCTGTGGAGCGTCTTTTATCTTTTGGCTGTTGTGCCTAGCGAACACTGGGTCCTGTGGACTTCACGGCTGGCCGTCGCACTCGCCTGCTTTATCCCGGTTCTGTTCCAACAGACCGTGTCGTCGCTGACCAGGCACCCTTCCAACCCCGTTCTGACCCGAATCCTCTACCTATTGGCAACCGGAGTTGCCTTGATGACCCTATTAACCCCATGGGTGGTTGAAGGCGTGAAGCCGCGCCTGTGGTATGCCTATTACCCCACATATGGCCCCTTGTCCTGGCTGTTCCTATTAACCTTCACGGCAAATGTCATGCTCGGGCATGCGGTGCTCATTGCTCGATTTCACCATGCTTCCGAGACTGCACTCAGGCCTCTTGTCCTTACACTGATCGCCAGTATAGTGGGATTTGGTTTGGGGGCTACCACAATCCCTCTTTCCTACGATATTCCCTTCTGCCCTCTCGGCGATTTGATCTTCTTGTTTGTCATTCCTTTGACTTACGCGATTTTCAGACACCAGCTTATGAACACGGGAATCGTAATTGTCCGCGCGGTACTCTATTCCTTGATTACCGCGTTGCTCACGGTCGGATATCTCATGTTCGTGCTTGGTATAGAAAACTGTGCGCGCTACTTCCTCGGCTACCATTCTTTGCTCGTCACAGCCGGGGCCACCCTGCTCTTGGCGCTCACCTTCATTCCCCTGCTGCAACACATACAGACCCGGCTGGACCAACGTTTTTTCCGGGGCTCCTTGCCGCAGTTGGCCGAGGAACGCCAGGTATTGGAATCGCATCTCTTGCACGCCGACCAGGAGCGTTCTGTAGGGATCTTTGCGGCCGGCATGGCTCACGAAATTAAGAATCCGCTTACCACAATCAAGATTCTTGCCGAGAAATTGCAGACTCGCTATGAAGACCCCTTATTCCGGGATGAATTCTCGCGCCTGGTGCCCCAAGAGGTGACCAAAATCGATCGTATTGTGCGGCAGGTGCTGACCTTTGCGCGCCCCATACCACTCTCATTTGAGTCCCTCCAATTGAGCACTCTTATGGACGAGGTCTTGCAGATGCTCAACCCTCAGTTAGTGGATAAGGAAATCCAGCTTAGGCGCTGGTACCAGACAACAGATCCCTGCGAAGTGGACCCTATCCAGTTCAGACAGGTACTGGTCAACCTCCTCCTCAACGCCATCGAGGCAGTTCCCCGGGGAGGCAGAATCACCGTCATGACCAGCTCCAACGACGGAAAGCAATCTCTTTGTATCCAGGATAGCGGTGAAGGCATGTCGGATTATATTCTCGCGAAATTGGGCCAGCCATTTTTTACAAACAAGTCCGGTGGCACGGGACTGGGACTGGCTATTGTGAAAACAATCGTTGAAGAACACCGGGGGAAGGTGCGATTCCGCAGTTCTCCCGGCGCGGGGACTTCCGTGGAGCTGGAACTGCCCGGAATTCCCCTAACAGAGGCATTAGGGAGGTAATCAATGGCAAGGGCACGCGTCTTGGTTTGCGATGACGAAGAAGGAGTCCGGCGCTCTGTGGCTCTGGTTTTGGAGGACGAGTATGACGTGGTAATGGCCGAAGACGGCGAAGCTGTGTTGAACTATCTCAAGCAGAAGCAGCCTGATTTGCTCATTCTGGATCTAAAACTGCCCCGGATGAGCGGTATTGAGACGCTTCGCAAGATCCGTCAAACAGACAAGAAGCTGCCCATTCTTGTGCTGACCGCCTACCACAGCATGGAGATCGCACAAGAGGCAATCCGCTTAGGCGCCTACGATTACATACCCAAGCCCTTTGAGCAAGATCACTTGCTCAAAGCAGTCAATGCCGGGGTGGAGAAGTCCTATACCGCCCAACACCTAGGAGTTCGCTAAAAACCACTGTTCATTCTTTAATTTTTTTGAGCAAATAGCGTCCGAACATCCTGATGCAGGACCTAAGGGTGGGGGCCTCCAGTGTGTTCCTATACTCCTTGCTCCGGCATTCATAGTGGGCAGGGTGCACCATATCGAAAACTTTTCTCTCCAAGTCCCTTAGATCGCCCGGATCAAACAGACTTCCAAGGACCTGGGTATTCACAAAAAGCAGCACATTCTGCCTGTACCACCACACAACCCTTTCATCATTCCAGATTCTTCCTCTAAATATGTCGAAACACTCGTAGCCTCCGGAACGAAATCGTTCGATCCAGTAGCTGGGCCATTGCTCATTGATATGGTTAGTCCCCCCCTGCCCCTTGACGGCGGCACTAAACACAATAACATCGGAAACTCTACACAGAAGATTAACAAAAGCCCCGGCTTGCCCCTCGGAAATATGTTCTGCAACTTCAAGACAGAGGCATAAATCAAATCTCTGCTGAATTTCAATATCGCGTTCGAAGTTCACTGATGTAAACTCGATCGAGCTGTCTATCAGATTATCCTCCCCGATCCAATCTCCATCCAGGCCCCTC
Organism: Candidatus Omnitrophota bacterium; assembly: GCA_016929445.1. Taxonomy (NCBI): domain Bacteria; kingdom Pseudomonadati; phylum Candidatus Omnitrophota; species Candidatus Omnitrophota bacterium. The sequence continues at coordinate 76,996 of JAFGIU010000011.1, read as the reverse complement.
AAAGTAATACTCCCAAGGCTCTTTGCGACTGCTAACCAAGCGCCGTAGCCACATCCAATATCAATGACCGATTTTGGGTGGTAGAAGTCAAAGAGCAGACCCAGAATCACCTTCGCCGAACTCAGGGAACCTTCCAGATGCCCGGAATAGAACCCCTGATCGTAGACTTGGCTTAAATCAAGCATGCCTGCCACCTGCGTGTTGGTCTATAGATTACGTAACTTAACAAGGACCGGTGGCGGCCACGTGTGGCGCCCCGGGCACGCCCGTCGGTCTTCCTCCCAATGCGCGTCCTCCCCTTATGCTGCGTGATCGAGTAAAACACTTGGAGTAATAGGTCCTATCGCTGCTAGCAAGCCCGGGCCGCTTTCTTGGCTGCCCGCCTGCGCCCGACTTCGGTGAGGTGCTGCTTTCTCAAGCGGATATTCTTCGGGGTGACTTCCACCAGTTCCCCGTCGTCGATGAACTCAAGGGCGAACTCCAAAGTCATCTCCCGCGGAGGGGTTAGACGGATCGCGTCATCGGAACCGGCCGCCCGCATATTGGTCAAATTTTTCTCTTTGGTCGCGTTGACCACCATATCATTCCCCTTATTACAGGCACCGACGATCATTCCTTCGTAAAGCCGGTCCCCCGGGTGGACAAAAATCTCACCGCGTTCCTGCAGGCCGTTGAGCGCAAAAGCAACCGCATTCCCGTTCGTTTGTGAAACCTGCACCCCCACACCCCGGCCGGGAATTTCTCCTTTGAATTCTTGGTATTCATGAAAATTTTGATACATAATCCCTGAACCGCGGGTCATCATGAGAAATTCACTCCGGAATCCAATCAAGGCCCGTGAAGTAATCAGAAATTCCAATCGCACCGTTCCCACGGCGCTCTGCTCAAGCTTCCTCAATTCCGCCCTGCGATTGCCCAGCTTCTCGATCACAGCCCCCTGGTATTCTTCGTCCACGTCAATGACCAGCTCTTCCACAGGCTCCAAAAGCACTCCGGCAGCTTCCTTGAGGATGACCCTCGGCCTCGAGACTTCCAGTTCGTAACCTTCACGCCGCATGGTTTCGATTAGGATGGACAAATGCAACTCGCCCCTGCCCGAAACCTTAAAGCGCTCTCCCCCGTCCACCTCGTCAATCCGGATCCCCACATTCATCATAGCCTCATGCTGAAGACGTTCCCGGACATGACGCGAAGTCAGAAAACGCCCGCCGTCTTTGCCAGCCAAAGGACTGGTATTGTGGGAAAAGTTCATGGAAATGGTCGGCTCGTCGATCTTGATGGTAGGCAGGGCGCTTGGATTTGCCGGGGAGGCCAGCGTTTCCCCCACACTGATATCCTCCACCCCGGCCAGGCAAATAATATCTCCCGCTTCCGCCGTGTCCGTTTCGTATCTCACCAGGCCCCGGTATTTCATAATCCGCGTCACTTTACCCTTGGCCTGAGAACCATCATGTTTAAGCACCACTAACGGATCCCCCACCGTCACCTTGCCTTCAGAAACCCGGCCTATAGCAATACGTCCCACGTAAGAGTTGTAGTCCAACATGGTCACAAGCATCCTGAAGGTCAAGTCCGGGTCAGCTACCGGAGGCAATACCCGGTGCAGAATGGTATCCAGCAGCGGTTGCATATCGGTGTTTTCGTCATCCAACTCAATCTTGGCCCATCCTTCCTTTCCCGAGGCGTACACAATGGCAAAATCCATCTGCTCGTCCGTAGCATTGAGTTCACAAAACAAGTCAAACGTCATGTCTTGGACTGCCTCAGGGCGGGCATTGGGCCGGTCCACTTTATTGACGACCAAAATCGGTTTCAGATGCAGCTCCAATGATTTCTTTAGAACAAACTTGGTTTGGGGCATGGGGCCTTCAAAGGCATCCACCAACAGCAACACTCCGTCCACCATCCGGAGTATCCGCTCCACCTCACTGCCAAAATCCGCGTGGCCGGGGGTATCCACGATGTTGAGCAGCGTGTCCTTATACTGGAGCGAGGCATTCTTGGAGAAGATCGTGATGCCCCGTTCTCTTTCCAAGTCATTGGAGTCCATGATCGTGCTTTCGCCCTCCAAAAATTTATGGGCTCCGGTCTGCTTTAGCAATGCGTCCACAAGCGTCGTTTTTCCATGATCGACATGGGCAATGATCGCCACATTCCGGACATCTTTTCTTCGTTTTTGATTTGGCATCGGACTGTCTTTTCCCTTTCGCGGAGATCAGCTACTTTATCAGACTTTGTCGAATGTTGCTGGATTTAAGAATTTAGGGGTTTCTGTGTTATCATACTGCAATACTTGTACCGGCACTCCGCTGCAGCACCCGCTTTTTCGAATCTAATCCATATTACAGAAAGCACTAGCGTGATTTCAGCAAGAAGCATTTCCCTGCAATTTGGCCAGCGAACTCTGTTCGAGAAGGTGGATATCGACTTCTCCGCCGGCCGCTGTTACGGACTGATCGGCGCCAACGGTTCGGGAAAATCCACCTTCCTCAAGATACTTGCCGGCCAGTTGGAGCCCACTCGCGGGCATATCATGGTCCCGCCCAATGAGCGCATATCCCTGCTCAAGCAGGACCACTTTGCCTACGATGAGTTTTCCGTTCTTACGGTAGTTATCATGGGCCATCAGCGCCTGTACGAAATCATGCAGGAAAAGGACGCAATCTACGCGAAGAGTGAGCACAGCAACGAAGACGGAATGCGCATCGCAGATCTGGAAACCGAGTTCGCCGATTTGGACGGTTGGAATGCCGAGCCCGAAGCGGCCAAGCTGCTGGCGGATTTGGGGGTAGACCAGAATTTGCACCAGCTTCAGATGAAACAGCTGGAAGGCGGACAGAAAGTCCGGGTCATGCTGGCACAGGCCCTGTTCGGCAACCCCGATATCTTGCTTCTGGACGAGCCTACCAACCAGCTCGACATGGAAACCGCCCTGACCTTGGAAGAGTTCTTGCTTGAATTCAAGAACACCGCCATCGTTGTCTCCCACGACCGTCACTTTCTCAACAGGGTGTGCACCCATATCGCGGACATCGATTTCGGAAAGATCCAGCTTTTCACCGGAAACTACGATTTCTGGCGGGAGTCCAGCGAACTCGCTCTCAAGCAAAAACGGGACGCCAACAAAAAGGACGCGGCTAAACGCAAGGAGCTTCAAGAATTTATCGCCCGGTTTAGCGCCAACGCTTCCAAGTCGAAGCAAGCGACTTCCAGAAAAAAGCTCCTGGATTCCCTGACACTGGAAGATATCAAGCCTTCCAGCCGAAAATATCCTTGGATCGACTTCACCCAGGACCGGGAAGCCGGGAACCATCTTCTCACCGTCGAAGGACTCAGTTATGAAGCTGAAGGCCAAACCATGTTTGCGGACTTCAATTTGATGCTCAACCGGGGAGACAAGATTGCTCTCCTGGGCGCCAACGACCTCCTGAAGACTTCTTTGCTGCGCATTTTGATGGGTGAGTTGGAACCCACTGCCGGGGAGTACCGCTGGGGCATCTCAACCACACAGGCTTACTATCCTAAAGACAACACCACTTACTTTAATTCGGATCAGAATCTGGTGGAATGGCTGCGGCAATACTCTAAAGATCCCCACGAAACCTACATCCGGGGCTTTCTCGGGAGAGTGCTGTTCTCCGGGGAGGAATCCCAAAAGTCCGTCAACGTGCTTTCAGGCGGTGAAAAAGTCCGGTGCATGTTGGCCAAGATGATGCTGAGCGGAGCCAATGTCTTATTACTCGATGAACCCACCAACCATTTGGACCTGGAATCCATCACCGCGCTCAACCAGGGACTGATCAAGTATAAGGGAAGCCTCATTTTCGCTTCCCATGACCACGAATTTGTTCAAACCGTGGCAAACCGGATCATCGAGTTTCTGCCAAACGGCACCTATATCGATCAACCTGATCTCACCCTGGACGAGTACCTGGCCGACCCCAAACTCAAAGCACTCCGCCATCAAGGCTCCACCCGCTAATTTTTCAGCCTGTACCCCGTTGCAAAAATCCACCTCACCAAAACAATAGAGGCGGCCAGAAAACCGCCGATCATCAGCAGGCTCAGCCCCAGGCTGACATCTGCGGTTTCATAAAAACTCCAGCGGAATCCGCTGATCAGATAGACCACGGGATTAAACATGGAAACCTTCTGCCAAAAGGGCGGAAGCATCTCGATGGTATAGAAGCTGCCCCCCAAAAACGCCAAGGGAGTAATAATCAGACGCGGGATAATCTGCAGTTTTTCAAATCCGTCCGCCCAGATCCCGATGATAAAACCAAACAGGCTGAAGGTCAGTGAAGTCAGCAGCAGAAAGAAGAGCATCACCCAAGGATGTACAATCTGCAGCGGCACAAAGAAAGCGGCTGTAGCCAAGATCAGCAAGCCCAGAACAATGGATTTGCTCGACGCGGCCCCCACGTACCCGATCAAAATCTCGGCATAATCCAGCGGCGCGGAAAGAATCTCATAGATATTTCCGGTAAACCTCGGGAAATAGATGCCGAAGGAAGCATTGGCAAGGCTTTCCGTAAGCACCGCCAGCATTATCAGCCCGGGCACAATAAAAGACCCGTAACTCACCCCGTCGATTTCATGGATGCGGGAACCGAGAGCCGAGCCGAACACGACAAAATAGAGGGTGGTAGAAATTACCGGCGAAGCAATACTCTGGGCGATCGTGCGCAGCCAGCGGGCCATTTCAAATCGATAGATCGCGTTAATTGCGTAAAAATTCATGAGGGCTTCACCAATTCGATAAAGATATCTTCCAGAGAGCTCTGGTCCGTATGAATGTCTTTGTAATAGATGCCTGCGGCTCCCAAACCGGCCAAAAGCTCCGAGATTCCGTTATCGTCCTTGTTGGAATCATAGGTGTAAGTCAGGCGCGTTCCTTCGGCGTTCGACGCAAGAGTCCAACGCGATAATTGGGCAGGCAGCCCGGCGATCGGATCTCTCAAATCCAGAATCAGTTGTTTCCGCCCCAGCTTTTTCATCAGGTCGATTTTATTATCCGTGACAATGATTTGGCCGTGATTGATTACTCCGATCCGGTCGGCCATCTCCTCGGCTTCATCAATGTAGTGGGTTGTCAATATGATCGTGACCCCGGTTTTCTGAAGATTTCGCACTTGCTCCCACATATCCTTCCTCAGATTTACATCGACCCCTGCAGTAGGCTCGTCCAGAAACAACAACTGAGGTTCATGCGACAAGGCCTTGGCAATCATCACGCGCCGCTTCATGCCGCCGGACAGGGTCATTGTCTTGCTGTCCTTCTTATCCCACAAACTCAACTGTTTGAGAATTTCTTCCACCAGAGCTTTGTTGGCTGGCTTACCGAAAACCCCCCGGCTAAAGTTAACCGTATTCCAAACGGTTTCAAACATCTCGTTAGTCAGCTCCTGGGGGACCATTCCGATCAAGGAGCGAGTCTCACGGAAATCTTTGATGACATCAAACCCGGCCACCCGGATTTCCCCTCCGGTAGGTTTCACAATGCCGCAAATAGTGTTGATCAGCGTGGTTTTCCCGGCGCCGTTGGGCCCGAGCAGGGCAAAGATCTCCCCTTTGCGGATTTCTAAGTCGACACCCTTCAGCGCATGAAATCCCCCGGCATAGACTTTGGTAAGATTGGAAACAGAAAGTATCGCGCTCATTCAGCCTCACTCCCGGAATTTGGACAAAGCATGGAGCATTATACCGCGCATTGACTTCTCCGATAGAGCCTACTATTCTTACGAAGCAATGAACTACCCAATCGCGAAAACAAACACCCGGAGGCTTCTCGGCCCCATCCTTTTGGCCGCCCTGTGCGTTATAACAGTCATTTCTTTCTTTAAGACCGGACCCTCGCAAAATCTAATCCCCTACACGCAAGACCTGGCTGATGTGATGAGTACCGAATGCCGCTTGGTGGCAATCATGCCGGCCTCCACCACCCGGGCACAGGTCGATATCGTGCTGGGACGCGCCGAGGCCCGGCTCAGGGAAACCGAAGTCAGGATGAGCAGCTACATCGACTACTCGGAACTCGCCCGCTGGAATGCCTCAGGACCCGGCCAATATCCCCTTTCCTCTTCAACTCTGCAGGTACTGAATGCCGCTCAGCACTATTACCGGTTGACCGGCGGTTGCTTTGATGTGACCTGCAGACCTCTCATTCAATTGTGGAGACAAGCGGATCGCGAAAACTCCCTGCCCTCCCCCGGCCGGTTGCAAGAAGCGCGGGTTCAATCCGGGTGGAGCGCGATAAGCTTAACCGAAGACGCCGCAATCAAGCTCCTTTCCACCGTTCAGTTGGATCTGGGCGGTATTGCCAAAGGCTACGGAATCGACCGCGCCGTTGAGGAATTGGAATCCGCCGGATGCCGGGGAGGCATGGTCGATGTGGGCGGCGATCTACGGTGTTTCGGCCAGGGCCCCGATGGAGGTGCCTGGCAAATCGGGATCCGGCATCCTGCCGAACCCGGCAAGGTCCTTGCCCGCCTGTCCATCCAAGAAGGAGCCGTGTGCACCAGCGGGGACTACGCCCGATTTTTCGAGATTCAGGGCCGGCGTTACAGCCACATCATTGATCCGCGCACCGGCATGCCGGCACACAACGCAGTTTCGGTCACTGTGCTGGCCCCGACTGCCCTTGCTGCCGATGCCTGGGCCACGGCTCTGAGCGTGGCCGGAATCCCCGGACTGGATGCACTGCCTCGGAATATGGGTATTGAAGCCATGGTCGTCAGCGGCGAAGGGGGTGAACCTGAGATCCGCATGACAAAGGGATTCAAGGCCCGGCTGATCAAGGGCCCAAAACTTTAGAGGATATCTTCCGCAAGGAAGAGAAGGCTAACCCCGCCATTCAGCGTCGTCGACGCTGGTTTTGAAATCCGCCTTGATCTCGTCAGGGACTTCCTGGTCCTTAACCGCGGCCAAATCCTTTTCGCTGGGCTTGCCCACCCACACCAAGCTGTTCATCGGGCACTTTTCCAGCACAGGTCCGAAATCCACCTGATCCGGATCGTAGGCTTCATAGTTGATCTTGGGAAGATTCCCCGCCATTTCGAACAGATCGCAGGTCTTGGCGCAACCCTTGCAACCGATACAGCCCACTTCGCAAACCGCTTTGACTTCCTTTCCAAAATCCTGATTGGAGCATTTGACTGCAAAGATTCGTTCGGACTTAAAGGGCACCATGCTGATAATATTCCGCGGGCACGCCTTGGCACAGGCGGCGCACCCCGTGCATTTGCCGTAATCCACCACGGCCAGGCCATCGATAATATGGATCGCATCGTAGTCACAGACCACCACGCAGTCGCTGAGGCCTAAGCAGCCGTAGGTGCAACCTTGCACCCCCGCCACCAAATTGGCGGAAGCACAAGTGGGCTCGCCCAGGTATTCGGTCTTCTGCAAGCGCTGATCTGAGGTCGCCCCGCAGTGCACAACCGGCCGGTAAGGCCAAGTCTGTTCGACCTCCACCCCCATGATTTTAGCCAGGTCGGCGACGCAGCCCATTCCGCCCACCGTGCATTTGGTGATCGATTCTCCCTTGGGCACGGCTTGGGCGTATTCACGGCATCCCACATAACCGCAGGCGCCGCAGTTTGCCCCCGGAAGAGCCGATTCAACAGCAATGACTTTGGCATCAACCTGCACGGCAAGCGCCTGGTTCGCCCAGCCCAGCACATAGGCCATGGCAACCGCCAACAACAACAGAATCGCCCCGGCCAGGCCCACCGTTATCCACGTGGCCATGCGGTCTCCTTTACCACTTGAGATACTGCCTCAGGCTTCGGGGACAGGCCTTTCCTGAGGCCCGCGTCCACTCCCGCAAATCCCATGAAGGCTAAAGCCAGAATCCCGGCAATAATCAAGGTAATGCCCGGGCCTTTGAGCGACACCGGCACATCGCAGTAGTCGAGTTCCTCACGAATCCCGGCCATGATCACAATGGCTAACGTGAATCCAAGCCCTCCGAAAAGCGCAAAAATAAGGGCCTTGTCCAGGCCCCAAGCGTGGACTCCCTCTGTCACTCCTGAAATGTGCTTCATGATCTCGAGGCAGGCGAACAGGATGGCGCAGTTGGTGGTGATCAGCGGCAGGAAAACCCCAAAAGAGCGGTAAAGCTTGGGGAAAAACTTGCGCACGTACATCTCCACCAGTTGCACCGAGGAGGCAATCACAAAAATGTACACAATATAATTGAGCACGCTCAAATCCACGGTCTCCGCCGCCCCGGGATTGATTGCGTGCCACACCCAGGCAGTCACCGGCGCGCCCGGCTGAAGAAGAAAGAAAGTAAAGGCCCAACTCAAGGCCGCGGCCACGGTCATAACAAAAGTCACTGCGCAGCCCATCCCAAAGGCCATATCGACCCGCCTCGATACGCCGATAAAGGGACAGATGCCGACAAAATAATGCAGCACAAAATTGTTGATGAGCGCGGTGCTTACCGCAATCATCACGATGGTGCCCAAATATTCCATGCTCTGATACTCCGTGCTTACTTGGCGCTTCCCGCGCTGCTTTTAAGGGTCTTTCGGCGCGCGGACACCCAATTCACTAATCCCAGCAATAAACCCATGGTGATAAAAGCGCCGGGCGGTAATCCCATGGCCCCGCAGTTGGGCCAGGTGTCGGGAAGAACCCTCAGACCGGCCCAGGCCCCGGTTGCGAGGACCTCGCGCACCGACGCAATACTCAGCAGCGCCAGGCCAAAGCCCAGGCTCTGGCCAAGCGCATCCGAGGCGGCCACAAACACCGGCTGTTTGCTGCTGCACACTTCGCAGCGGCAAACAATGACGCAGTTAACGATAATTAAAGGCACATAGGGCCCGAGCTGCTTGCTCATAGACCACATATACGCGGCCAAAAAGCGGTCGGCAATGGTGACAAAGGTCGCAATCGTCAGGGTATAGATTAGGATACGCAGATGCGGTTTGAGAAAACCCCGGATCAAGCTGGTCATCACATTGGAGCAAATCAACACAAAGGCAGTTGCGCCTGCCATGGTCATAGCGCTGGCAACCCCGCTGGTCACGGCCAAGGTCGGGCACAGACCCAAGAGCTGGCGGTAAACCGGATTTTCCGGCAGAATCCCGTTGAGGAAGCGTTCCAAAGCCGTGGGCATTTCTTTGGCCATGTCTATTCCCCTGCTCTTGGTTTTGATGCAGGCTGCATCTGCTCGAGGCGCCGGGTCTCTTGCTGCAAAACATCCTTCCGGCTCCTCACAAGATTCACTGCCTTGTTCACGGCCTGGGCCACACTCTTTGAGCTAATGGTCGCCCCTGTAACCGCCACGATCTGGTGAGCAGCCGGCACCCCTTCCTTGATCACTTCCAGAGGCAGATGTGTCTTCTTACCCAAGAACTGAAGGCGCCACTTTTCGTCCGTGATGTGGTTTCCCAATCCCGGTGTTTCGCGCTGGTCCAGCACGTAAACCCCGGTAACCGTATCCAAGCTCCTGTCCAGGCCGATCAGCAGTTCGATGCGGCCGGCAAATCCCTGCCCGTTTCCCATCACAACCCAGCCAAGGAGCTCCCCCTCCGCTCCCAAGGCCCCGTAGACGCGGCTGTCCCCGAGTCCAACCGGCACCCCGGCAATCGCACCACGCACCAGCAAAGGCACTTGCTCAAGGGCCTCGTCCAGCTTGTTTTGTTCAATCCGGGGTCCCAGGGCCGCCTGCACATTGGCCAGAGCCATGCCAAAGACCAAGGCCAGTACCAAGACCAGCCACGCCTGCTTCAGGTAACCCAGGCCGGTATTCAATTTTTTCATCACCGGAATGCCCATCCTTACAAGCCCGTCATTTTGCCGGAGGCACGGGGCCCCCTAAAGGAGTCGGAATGCTCCAGCGGTTAATCAGAGGAACCCCTGCATTCATCAGCAACACCCCAAAAGTCACCCCCTCGGGGTAACTGCTAAATACCCGTAGTATCAAGACCAAAGTCCCTACCCCTGCGCCGAACAACCACTTGCCTTTGGGAGTCAAGGGGCTGGTAACCGGATCAGTGGCAATAAAGAAAGCACCAAAAAGCAGCGATCCCGCCAACAAGTGGTGCAGAAAAGTAAAGCTTCCGCCCGGGTGCAGCAGTTCTCCGATTCCCGCGAATACGGCCACTGCGCCCAAGCATCCGGCCGGTATCTCCCAGGAAGCCGAGCGCCGCACACACAAGTAAGTCCCCCCCAGCAAACAGGCCAGCGCGCTGGTTTCACCCAAAGACCCGTTGACGTTCCCCAGAAACAAAGACATCAATCCCACAGAGTGGCCTTCCGCCGCCAAGGTCAATGGAGTGGCTTGAGTCAGAATCTGCAAGGCATGCCCGCCGCGCGTGTAGGCCGCTACCCCCATTGCGGCCGGGAACGAGATCATCACAAAAGCGCGGCCCACCATCGCGGGGTTGAAGATGTTTTGGCCCAGTCCCCCGAATACCACCTTACCCAAGCCGACCGCCACCCCTGAGGCCACCACACCCACATACCAAGGAACGCTCCAAGGCATGGACAAGGCCAGGATCAAACCGGTCACGGCTGCAGAGCAATCTTCCAGGCTCGGCCGCCGCCCGCGTATTGCGGTGAACAAAACCTCAAAAATCAGGCAGCTCAAAACGCAAATTCCGATTTGATGGACCGCGTACCATCCGAATACGTACAGCGAAGCCGCTATCACCGGAATCAGGGCCACCAGCACATCGATCATCATACGCTGGGTGCTCAGTCCGGCAGCTCCCACATGAGGGGACGGAGCCACGTGAATGGAAGGCAGCCGGTTCGGATTATTTTCGTTCATCATCTTTGGTCTCTATCGATGTTTCACTTGGGCAGCAGAGCCTTGCCCGTGCGTATGAGCTGCACCAGCGGAATTCGGGCCGGACAGATATAGGCGCAACAACCGCATTCCATACAGGCTTTGATATGGAACCGGCCGGCCCATTCCCAGTCCTTGGCCCGGACAGCCAACGCGATCTTGGTCGGCACCAGGTTGAGGGGGCACACGTCCACACAGCGCCCGCAGCGGATGCAGGATGTCTCCTGGCTTTTAATCAAGTCTCCGTGAGTCAGCACAGTGAGGCCGCTGGTGCCCTTGGTCACCGGAGAGTCCAGCGACCCCAGAGTAAAGCCCATCATCGGCCCCCCGGCAACCAAACGCGCCGCGTCCCCAGTCAATCCGCCGCAATAATCCACCAAATTGCGATAGCTGACGCCCACCGGGACCAAAAGGTTCTTAGGGTTGCGGATGCCTTTTCCGGTCACGCTGACCACCCGGTGGGTCAAAGGCTTGCGTCGAAGCACTGCGCGCGCAATGGCCGCTGCTGTGCCCACGTTCACCACCACCACCCCCACATCCAGGGGCAAGCCCCCGGTAGGCACCACGCGGTTTAAAACGCCGAGAACCAGCTGTTTTTCCCCGCCCTGAGGGTATTTGGTCTTCAGCGTCCGCACTTCCACAGCCGTGCCTTGGGCCGCCCGCCTTAGGGCCTCGAATGCTTGCGGCATGTGGTCTTCAATTCCGATGATTACGTTCTTGGCGCCGGTCGCGATCTGCACCAGTAAAGCACCGCTGATCACCGGCTCCGGCGCCTCGATCATCAGCCGCTCATCCGCAGTCAGATAAGGCTCGCATTCGCATCCATTGATGAGAACGGTTTCAACAGGCTTTTCTTTTGGCGCCGCTATTTTAATATGGGAGGGAAAGGCCGCTCCCCCTTGCCCCACAATTCCCGCCCTGCGTATCGCCTGCACGATTTCCACCGGGGCGTAAGGCTCCAGCCCGGACACAGGCCAGTCACCGCCAAACTGGTCCTCCCACAAGGCCCGGCCCTCGAGCTGTTCGCCCTCCGCCTTGAGAGAGATGCACCGCACGTGGCGGCCATTGGGAAGGGTGGTAACGGCTCCCAGAGTGGTTGTGCCGGCAATGCTGGCGTGGATGGGAGCGGTGACATGCGCATCACACTGACCCACAAGATCCCCTAAGGCCACAGGAGTATTCGGTTTGATGTGAATAGGCTCATTGGGAGCCCCGGTGTGCTGCAACAGCGGGATGTCCACCCGCTTTGGAGTGGGAAGCACTTCAATAGGCGCATTGACAGACAGTTCTTTGTTTTCCGGGGGGTAAACACCGAACGGAAATGTCAGACGCCCGGAACGGACGGGATTTAAAGCAACGCTCATACTATTGCGAACCTCACTCACAAAGAATACGAAATCTCGTCCGGCAATTCGTTGACATCATCGCGCTGGTACGGAAAGTATTCCTGTAGTCGTTCTCCGATTTGCTCCACAGCGGCCACCACGCCGTCGGCAAAACGGTCTTGACGGAACTCCTCCCCCATCTGTTGGGCGATTTTATCCCAAAAACCTTCCGGAACCTTCTCATGGATGCCTTTGTCACCGAGAATAGCATAGCGCCGGCTGGCCAGACCAATAAAGATAAGCACCCCGTTGCGCTCGGCCGTCCGGGTCATTCCGGTTTTCTCAAAAACCTCTTCGGCATTCTCCAAAAAAGGCTCTCTCGCCTTTCGTTCCAAATGCACCCGGATCTCACCCGAGGTTTTCATTTCAGCCCCCCGCACTGCCCGGCGGATGGCCTGCTTTTCCGTTTGGGAGAAAAAAAGCGCAGGATTCATGTCGCGTTCAATCTTCATAGCCAAACCTTTCTTACCAGCCTCCGCTGGCGCCGCCCCCGCCAAAAGACCCTCCGCCGCCGGAAAAACCCCCTCCCCGGCCTCCGCTATAGCCGCCCCGGGACATCAGGGCCGTATAAAAAGCAATCCTGAACAAGATGGACAGAACAGCCAACAGCAAAGCGAAACGAAAAAACCACTCCCAAAAACTGTAGCGACTCGCGTAGACACGATGGTTATTAAGGTAGGTGCGGTATCGAAACAGGTCCGTCAGGAACAGAACCAGAACCACTAACATGATTAGCAAGAAAAGTGCCCGGTATTGCGCCCCCATATCCGGATGCGCGCCTTGCCCGTCCAGGCCAGAGGCTTGAACCTTGTACTCGCCTTGCACCGCTTGAAGGATGGCTTGCACACCCCTTGCAATACCCGTCTCATAGTCCCCTTCACGGAACAACGGGGCCATTTCCCGGCTGATAATGAGCCCTGCCAAAGCATCGGGTAAGGAGCCTTCCAAGCCATAGCCCACTTCGATCCGGATCAAGCGCTCTTGTTTAAAAATGAGGAGTATGACGCCGTTGTCTTTGCCTTTTTGACCCAGTTTCCATTTTTCAGCCAGACGAATGGAAAAATCCTCGAGGGACTCCTCCTCCGCCGACGCAAAGGTGACCACGGCCACTTGGTTGGAGGTCTGGGCCTCAAACTGCTTCAACGCGCGGTTAAGTTCAGCCCGGGCAGAGGGGGAAAGCATTGCGGCCCGGTCAGTGACATAGTCTTCCGGACGGACGGGAATCTCCAAGGCATGGGAGAAGGCCCCGCCCCCAAAGATCAGACAAAGCAGAAGCCCCGCAGAAACAAACGTACGGAATTTCATCAAAACTGGACAACCGGCGCTTTGTCAGCGCCTTGATCTGCCTGGAAATATTCCTTGGACTTGAATCCCATCATTCCCGCAATCAGATTATTCGGGAATTGTCTCCGGAAGGTATTGAAACCCTTGGCCGCGTCATTAAAACGGCGGCGCTCCACAGTAATGCGGTTTTCAGTCCCCTCCAGCTGGGTTTGCAGGGTCAGAAAATTCTGGCTGGACTTGAGCTCCGGATAGCGCACCACTGTCACCAGGAGCCTGCTCAGGGCCGAGGACAACTGTCCCTGCACTGCCTGGAATTGTTGCAGAGCTGCCGGGTCATTGAGGATATCCGAAGCATTGATGTTCATTTGGGAGACCTTGGAGCGGGCCTCCACCACCCCCTGCAACACATCCTTCTCCTGGGCGGCAAAACCTTTGACCGTGTTGACCAAGTTCGGCACCAAATCCGCGCGGCGCTGGTACACGTTTTCGACCTGGGCCCAGGCGCTGCTCACGCCCTCCTCCGCGGCTACCAGCTTGTTGTAAACCCCGCCAAAAATCATGAAAAATAATACAACCAGCGCCAGGATGACACCCAGCGTGATCAGAAGCGTCTTTTTCATATTTCTCCCCTTCCTAGTAGACATTACCGGCCTGTGTCAAAGCTGAATTTTACGCTTGGCAGATCGGAGGGTCAAGGGCGGCAGGCGCACCCAGTCCGGCGAATCTGTCTTCAAAAGATTCCCGGCTGCTGAGCAACTCATAAGAACCGTCTGAACAGAGCATCGCCGCTGCGGCCACGGGTTTGATGAATCTTTGCTGCAAGGTCTGCACATACGCACCCTGGTACAGCAATGCAAGAATATCCCCCTCTTGAATTCCGGTCCCGTAGTAGGAGTATCCCCACACATCATGAGGCGTACAGAGCGAGCCGTACACAGTGCAGCGCTGCTGATCCTCTCCAGGACGGCTCAGGTTCACCAAGGGCGCGTATTCCATTTCAAGTCGCTCCCACCCTAGCAAATGGGTTCCGGCATCCGCAATTACGGCTTGCTCAGTCTTGCAGTCCCGCACCTGAAGCAAAATTTGTACCGCACCGTTAACCAACCAGCGCCCGGGCTCCAGCCAAGGCTCCAGGGGGACTTGGGAGCTAATTTCCTCTTTGAATACCTGTCCGAGGCGTGAGGCCATTTCCTCAATGGGCAGGCACGGGCGGAAAAAATAGAAGGGCTGGCCCTGGCCCCACCATTGGTCAAAATCCGGAAACGCCGAAGGCAACACCAGATCCTGCGCATCCGCAAGCCAGGGATAAATCCCCTCTTCATTCGCGGGATAATACCCTCCCCCCATGTCCAAGAATTCCAGCGATTCCCGATCCTGCGCAGGCAGGTCTCTCAAAACCGCCCCCACCTGTTTGAGCGTGTGCGTGTGCGCTTGGGCATCCCGGACCCAGCTCTGATGAAACTGAAGGCCCCGGATCCGGACATCCGGCCAACGGTCCCTGGCCAAGGCCATTATTCCGGGCAGCGTTTCCAGGGCCACACCGAACTTATTCCACTGTCCCTGTGAAGTGGTGGAAATGCGAAGCCCCACGCGGGAGCTCCGGCCCTTTGCTTTGCTCAGGCTGTGGATGCGCTCCAATTCTCTCACGCTATCGGCTAAAACCGTCACTCTCCCGGGATGGGCCAGCGCCAGTTCGAGTTCCGGATCGGTTTTTCCGGGGCCGCTGAGCAAAATACGGCTGCATCCCAGACGCAGAGCCAGCTCCAGCTCCAGGCCGCTCGAGGCATCCAATCCCAGGCCTTCTTCCACAAAACACCGGGCAATCGCGGGAAAAGGATTGGCCTTAAGCGCATAATGGACTTTTGCTCCTTCGAGCGCGGTAGAAAACGCGGCCACAAATTTCCGGGCCCGCGTCCGCAGTATTTCTTCCTCCACAAGGTACAAGGGCGTTCCGTAACGCCGTGCAATCTCGAGCCAAGCCGGATGCCGCGGACTCAACGCTCGTACCTGTGCCCCCAAATCCCCCCGGACAAGACTGTCCTTGACACGACTCATACCGCGCTCCTTTGGGCATGGGCAAGCGGGAAAGTCCGCGAAGAGACAATGGCAAATTCCCCCGCTTCATAGAGCTGCCTGTAAAACTTCCGAAGAGACATTCCGGGTTCGAGCCGGGCCACGACCGCGCCTAAAAGCAAGTCCTGATATCCCCCGCTTTCGGTCCGCAACACATCCCCTTGAGAAAAATAGGGTTCCACCGAAAGAACCGCCGGATGATCGAGAAGGCTCTCCCAGCGGGCCTGCGTTAATTCGCCGGCATGCGGCGCCATCAGATGAAAAGCCACGATCTCCCGGTTGTGCCTTGTGGAAACAGGCTCCAGCTCTACCGGACACCCCAGGCTCACCAGGACTGCGGCCCGGACCGGGTCATATCCCCCGGCATACCGGGACCATTCGGGCAGGCAATCTCCTCCGGGACGCAAGCCGGCTTCCAGAAAGCAAAACCGGTCCGGAGTCCGGCCATCCTTGGCTCCGGAATCAATAAAGTCCAGCATGCACAAACCTCTTCGGACTCCCAAGGCCTGCAGCGCCTTTGCGGCCTGCTGCCTGAGTTCTTCTTCTTCAGCGGGAGTCCATCTCGAAGCGCAATAACCCAGAACGGTTCCGGCAGTCTCCTTGCGCTCCTGCATCCATTTGCGGTTAAGCCGCATGATTTTTGCAGTGGATCCGTGAATGAAGAGGTCCATGCTTCCTTCTTCGCCCCGGATATACTCCTCCACCAGAATCAGGCCTGCAGGATCACCGGCATCCCGGGCTTTATGGGCCAGGCCCGCGGCAACGGCCGCTATTTGCTCTTCCAGTTCCGCGGGTTCCCAGGCAAGGCGCACCCATTCGCTTCCCGATGCGGAAACAGGCTTTAATAGCCAGGGGCCTGCGGGAAGACAGCTCAATACGGTTTCCATTTCCTTTGAGGAACGCACCTCCACCCCCCGGGGCGTGGAAATTCCGGCTTCCTGCCAACAGGTTTTGGTCTGGTGCTTATAGCGGGATCGATGAATGGTCGATTGGTCGTGGAAAGGAAGCTTGAGAACCCGGGCCAATTCCGAGGTAAGCGCCAGATGATCGCACAGAAAGGTCACAATGCCCGCGATCCGGACGCCGTTTTGCGCCTCCCACGCTTGAATCAAACGCAGGCAGCGGTCTGCGTCTTCCAGATCCGCGGGGATCACGGAAGCAGCGGGCAAAGACTCCGCCCGGGAGGGACCGGCCAAAGCAACGGCATTCGGGGCCACTTGCAGCACTCTTTCAAAATAGTCCCGGCTGGGATGAACAACTAGAACAGGCCCCCGGACAGACGAAAACGGCTTCATGGGTTGATTGTTCTTGAATTGCTGAGGGCCTCGACAGGCTCTTCGGCTTCGACCTGAAACTGAATTTGGGGGTACAACTCGTCCAAAACCCGGTCCACCTGTTCGGCCGAATCCCCCTTCACGGAAATATATCCCAAAAACTCATAGCTCTCCGGAGGACTTTGGATTTTTTCTCCGGTATTGAATTCAAAATACAACTCGTCCACATTGGGGTGTTCCGAGACTTTTTTCTGTCCGCTAATGCCGCGCAGCACCCCTGTCTGTTCGGGCAGGAAATACCGCATTTTCATGGCGCCCCGGGGCCTGATCTGATTTTGGGGTTTCAGTCCTTGAGCCAGCTCCGCCCCGATTAAGTACGGATTGATGCCGCACGTATGCGAAATGAACCGCGAAATATTGTCGGCCCCTTGCCTGCCCGCAATTTCAAGAACCACAGGTCCTTGAGAATCCACCTTGAGCTCGCAATGAAACATGGACCGGGTCAAACCCAAGCTGCGCACTGTATTCTCGACGCATTGGAGAATTTGATCTTGAACCGGCCGGGGCAGACGGCTGGGCGTCCACTCCTGGTATTCCAAAAACCATTTCTCGTGGGCTTGTCTTTCCACATCCACCACTGCGAAAATCTTTACGTCCTGGTCCACCACAAATCCGTCCACACTCACCTGGGCACCCTCCACAAAGCCCTCAAGCATGAGATGCTCTGCCGGATCCATGGCCTCCCATTCGAGCAAACCCTCCAGGCGGGGGGGCAGCCAAAATTCATACGGGTATTCCGCATACTTAGCAGGATAAGTCCGAATATAGGAACTGACTTCCTCCCATACTTCCGTGGCCTCTTGAAGCGTGATATCCGGATTGAGCCGCACCACTCCATAGCTGGAGGACCCGCTGATGGGCTTAAGCACCATGGGTTGGCCGTGCCCGCGCAAGGCCTCGAATATCGCTTTGGCGGAAGAAACCAATCGGTAGGGGGGCATTCGCAGTCCGGCGCTCTCAAGAGTCTTTCGCATCAAGTACTTGTTCCGGGTGCACAAGACCGCATGAGGGTCATTTCCCCCCAGACCGAGAGCCGCTGCCAGGAGACTTGCCACCAGCACGCCGCTTTCCGAAAAGCTTAGAGTCCCGGAAAGCGGATCCTGGCTGTGCAGCTTCCCGGCTTGACTCAAGACCTCCTCCCAGGAATCCTGGAAGTCTATCCGGATAACCCGGTCAAAGCACTCCCAATCCTCCTTGGAAGGATTTTTCTTGAGCAGGGTGAACCGATACCCTTGGGCTTGAAGCGCGGGCAGGTAGCTGCGCGGATCTGCGTGGGTGTGCACCACCAACAGATGCACCGAAGCCGGATCAGCAGGCAGCATGAGCCAGCGTAGGCACGGTTGAGTGCGGCAGGTGTTTCGCTTTGTGCTGGGCGCAAACCCGCTGCCGGTGAACCGTTTCAATTTGAATCGACTCTTGAAGAACTTGAACCCAGCGCGACAATGCCTGATTGGCTTCGCGGTAGCTGCGGCCCTTGACACTTACCCACGCAAGGTTGTCGTACCCCAAAGGAGGAATTCTGACCATACTCTTGGACTTTGCGGTGAGAACCACTTCGATCAGTTCGTCATGTCCGGACCACTGGTTCAGGTCCGGCACGGAGACAACCCTTCCGCTTTGCTCAGGCACAAGAGTCTCGGAAACCGCGACACAACGGGCCGGCTGGGTGGGAGTGGCTATTGCCCCTAGACAGACCTTGAAGTTTTCCTCCACAAGATCCACCCCGTAAACTGCTTTAACCAACCCGTGAATACAGTCTCCGCCCATCCGCGCGCCGATCTCCACAATTTGCGGACCCTGGGCCGACAGTTTGACTTCCGCATGCAGACCGCAATCCCGCAATCCCAGCGCGCGCACGGCCGATCCCACCATCTCGAGAATTCCAGCCTGTGCCGTCTTTGGCAAACGTGAAGGAGTGACCTCTCCTCTTTCAATGAAAAACGGCTCCGTCATCGGCGACTTGTCGATCACTGCGTAGAAGACCGGCGTCCCGCCTTGCACAACTCCCTCTACGCTGACTTCAGGACCGGCAATATACGATTCGATCAGGAATTTCTGTCTTTGGTAGGGGTATACCGCACTCTGGATTCTGGCCCGGCCCAGAACAGAGTCAAAAACCCACTGTGCTTGGGACTCGTCTTCGACTTTCACCACACATTCGCTGTCCGCGCCGAACTCGGGCTTGAGAACGGCCGGAGCGCCGTGTTCGCGCACAAATTGGGCCGCGTCTTCCCAGGTTTCAACTTCTTGAAAGGCGGGCACAGGCAGCCCCATCTGGGCCATACGCCGGCGCATGACCAATTTGCTCCGGCTGGCCCAAGCCGAATCCGGACTTAGGCCGCGCAGCCCCAGCCTCTGGGCACATAGAGCCACAGTGGGGACGTCTTCTTCCCAAAAGGTGAGCACACCATCCACCGGGTCTTTCGCATGAATGCTGCGGACACGGTCCTCCAAACCCCGAACCGTTCGCGGACGGCAAACATGGAGTTTGTGAACGATTTCAGAAGCCCAATTCTGTTGGGGGTTCAGAAGCGTGACTCGAATGCCCCGCATCTGGGCAGTTTCCAGGATAAAGCGTTTTTTTGAAGAGCCCGAATGAATTACGAGGACATGTGCATCTTTCATGCTTCAGTCCATGCCTGACGAGATTGCGGTCTCGTCTTCGATTTCATAATTCTCTTCGACCGGAACACGCCAGGCGGAGAGGGACTTCGCAATATAGACACCCTCGGTATTTTCGAACTCGAGGTCCACCTCATCCCCCGGTTGCAGCTGATCCAGGGGAATGTCCCCTTCCACCACAAGAGCTGTACTCAACTCGTAGACCGTCTCGCTTTCCTCCTGGGTGATCGTATCGTATTCGCTCAGGGTAATTTGGTTGCCGTTAATACTCTTCACAACGCCGTAAGCGTAGTCCCATTCCCCGTCCGCAAATCCGGGACAGGCCATCAACAAACAAAAAGACAATAATATAAATCCCGCTGTAACCCACTTTGTCTGGCTCATCCCGGTCATGCCTCCGGATAACGGCTCCCGTTCTGGCAAAGCGTTTGCTTTCCTAAACAAGAGGCCGTAATTTGCACGTATCCAGCGCCACTTCGTCAGTGGCCTCCAAAAGCTCACACACCTTAGTCAAAAGTGATTGGACCCACCCCGGCTGGGCCTGGCTGATCCGGTAGTAAACAACCTGGCCCTCCCGGCGGTCCTCCACCAAACCCAGCAAACGCATACGGGCCAGATGCCTGGACACGTTCGGCTGAGAAAGCCGCAACATACTCGCCAGGGAATTCACCGGCATTTCCTCGCAGGAGAGAGAGGCCAGAATCCGCAGGCGGCTGTCGTCTCCCAGGGCCTTGATCACGTCTCTGACTTCTTGGATCTTCATGAAAAAAATCTCCCTCACTGGAGAGATATAATCATATAGGCATATGCTTGTCTACAAAAATATTGCGGCGCGTCACAGAAGCACCGTCTCTCCGTCCCGGGCAGCCTGTACCTTCCACCCCAGTTCATGCCTGATGACCTGCGCCAGACGTTCCGAGGCTCGTTTTTCACCGTGGACCAGGTAGGTTTCCCGGGGCGGCGCCTTAAAGCCGCTGAGCCACCTCAAAATCTCTTTCTGGTCCGCGTGCGCCGAAAGCCCGTCCACAGTCTCGATTCTTGCGCGGACCGGCACCTGCTGCCCGTGAATCTTGACCGTCCCCGCTCCCTCCTGCAAGGACCGGCCGCGCGTGCCCTCGGCCTGGTACCCGGTAAAAAGCACCGTGTTCATGGGATCAGGCAGCCGGTTCTTTAAATGATGCAAGACCCTGCCGCCCGTGGCCATGCCGCTGGCGGAAATAATCACCATGGGCCCGTCTTTTCCATGAAGCTTCTTGACTTCCTCCACATCCCTCACGTAACTGAATTTCTGCGTGTGCAGCGGACAGGACTCCGTCTTTGAGAGCTCCTCCATTTTCAGGTCGTGATCCTCATGGATGCGGCAATAGATGTCCGTCACATTGATTGCCATCGGGCTATCGGCATATATAGGAAGCACGGGGATTTTGTTCTGCTGCTCGAGGTCCCGGATCATCCAGATCAGCTCTTGCGTTCTCCCCACCGCAAACGCGGGGATAATCAGCACACCGCGTCTTTCTGCTGTCTCACGGATGACTCTGGCCAGATCAGGCAATGGATCGGGCGGGTGCACCCGGTCCCCATAGGTTGACTCGAGAAGCAAGACATCGGCCCCGGCAATCAACTCCGGGTCCCGGATCACCGGCTGGTTCCAGCGGCCCAAATCGCCCGAAAACACAAGGCAAACAGGATCGTCCTTGCCTAAGGCCGCCTCAACCAGGGCGGATCCCAAAATATGCCCTGCACGCCGGAACCTGGCCTTCAAGGTGCCGGCCGCTTCAAATTCCTCGCCATAGGGAAAGACCCTGAGCTGCCGGAGCGTCTTGTCCGCGTCCTCGGCACTAAAAAGAGGCAGGGCGGGCTTGTGCTGCGAAAAGCCGGCTTTGTTGGCGTAATTTGCTTCTTCCTGCTGCAGATAGGCCGCGTCCGGAAGAAGGACCTCCAGAAGGGCCTGGGTTCCGGCCGTGCAATAGATGGGCCCGCGGAAACCCTTTCTCACGAGTACCGGGAGATAGCCTGAATGGTCAATGTGCGCGTGACTCAAAATCACGGCGTGGATTTGTGCGGGGTCAAAAGGAGGCTCGCTCCAATTGCGCAAACGCAGTTCCTTCAACCCTTGAAACATGCCCGCATCCAACAATACCTGCACCCCGTCATACTGGATGTGGTACTTGGACCCGGTGACTGTGCCCGCTCCCCCGCAAAACCTCAGCGCGGCTTTTTTCCCGCTCATTCGCACCTTGTCTCCGCCGGGCCGTTCATCAGGGAGCAAGCACCGGTCCTGCGCTCGCCACAGCAGCGGATTCCGCCGCAGGGTCCACTGCGCCGGCCACGGCTGTGCCGATGTCTTCCGGGGAGATACCCGTCTGCCTCCTGGGATACTTCTTGACCACGCGACTCAGGACCTTACTGGACTTCTCTTGGTTGGACACATTAACGGCTTGCTCCGTGGCATTGTTGTTCAGCCACAAGATATCGCCGTTATTGCCGTCGATCATACCAACCAGCATGTTGGCTGCAGAAGTATTGTGAATCATGACCGAACCGGTCAGAACACCAATCAGCACAGTCTTGGCCATATCTTTGGCGATCTGGCCGCCCGTCTTTTTGAAGGCATCAATGGCCACAAACACCAGGGCGTCCGTGTCCGCCTCATCGGCCAGGATATTGATCTCCGGCCCGACCTTGTACTCGAACTTCTTCTTTGTTCTCTTGGAGATGTCCTTCAAAGCCTGCGAATACTGGCCCTTGAGTTTGTGGTAGGCATCCCGGAGTTCCGGATCCGCGAGCAGCGCCGCATCGCTCAAGTCCAGCTTCTTGATCTCATAGCCTTTATCGGAAAAGGTCTGTTCCAGGGTCTCGATGCTGTTTTCGGTGAGCTGCGCGATCTCTTCGGGCATGGGTTCATGCTCGCCGCCAAAGGTCAATTTGTAGACATCAATCTCCATTGGCACCACGGCCACACGGCTGATTTGCGCGCTTCGGGCTTCAAAGTCAGGGTGAACCCATTTCATACCGCATCCCGAAAGCATTGTTCCCAAAGCAATCAAACCCACCAGCGCCAAAGCGTGATTTCTTATTTTATTCATCCGTCTCCTCCAGGGTTCTGATCCTGCTGGCCACAAAGCGGCGGTCCCGCGCATCAGGCATCATGTCCAAATATTTCTGAAGCTCTTCTTTGGCCAGCCGTGCCTCGGGTTCGCCCGATGCCTGGTCCGCCAGGAGCAGGCCCAGACCTTTGTGCGGCTCTGCATAAAAAGGTGCTCCGTCAATGGACTCCTCAAAGGCGGCCCTTGCCGACCGGCGCCATTCGTTCACAATTTCTTCTTCCGCGCGGCCCTCGAACAACTCCTTCCAATGCTTCTTGGACAGCTCCCCCTTGGCCCGTTTAAAGTTGTTGGCCGCCACGCGATAAGCCTCACCGCGCTGATACAGCGCCTGGGGATCTTTGGGATTGATGCGGAAGAGGACCTGCAGATCGTCCAAGGCGTGAAAGGAGCGGCCCTGTCCAATATTGAGAGCCGCGTTTTCCAAACGGATATGCCGCGTGTCCCGCACAAAGCTCTCATCAAAGGAAATTGCCTCCGATGGCTCTATCCCCTGCTCTGCGAGCTGCGCGGTGATGTCCTGGACGCGCCTCTCGTTGGAAGGATGGCTTAACAAAAAGCTCGCCGACTGGCGGCCCTGGTCGTATTTTTCATGCTCTTGCATGAAAATGTGGAAAGTCTCTGTGGAACGCGACAAATCATAGCCGGCGTCTTCCAACGCCAGCAGCGCCTCCTGGTCGGAGCGGGATTCCTGCTCGCGGCCGTAGCCCGTGACCGAAGCCCCATAAACCAGGTTCAGGGTCAAATTGCTCAAACCGCCGGTCACCAGCGCATCCACAGGCACCAAAGCCAAATCCAGGATCTGCGCCGCCACGGTCTTGCTCCTGTAACTCCTCATGAAATACAAGACATCCCGGTTCTCCCAGTGGGATATCTCATGCGCAGCCACAAAAGCCAATTGATCCGGGTGGGTCAGGCGCGAAATCAGTCCGGTGTGAAAAAAGATATCACCCGAATACACAGTAAAGGCGTTCACGGAGGGAGCTTTCACCAATCGGAACTGGATCCCCTGGTGCTTGCCTTGCAAGTCCTCAGGCACTATCTGCCGGATCAAAGAAACGCCCTCGTCTTGGAACCATGGGTCGTCCCACACCGCGCCTTGGGTTTGGAGCTCCTGGACCATGCGCAGGGATTCTTCGCGGTAGCGCGCGTCATCGTCGGCAAATTGCGTGGGCACATGGCCTTCGCTGATCCGGACGCGATTGGCACTGGAGGAAGCACAAGCAGTAAGACTGACGGCCATAAGGCCGGCTAGGAATATCCGGAAGCTTTTCATCATTTTCTTGATGGCTGGAAGCTGCCCTGTTGTCTGAGCGCTTCCCTATTTGTTCTTCTTTTTGTCTTCCTGCTTTTTCCTTTTTGCACCGGACTGCTTGTTTTTCTTGTCCTTGTCCTTCTGGCCTTTGTCGCCCATCGGATTGCCTCCCTTTTTAAGACTCCCCCGCGAAACCTCTTTTCCGACACACGGGCATTCTACGCCTCACTGAGCGCTAAAACCACCCATAGGTGGAGCCTGAGTTCGATATTGCATTGCTTCGGGAATTGCGGCCTTGATATTTTGAATGCGTGTTTGGCCGGAGGGGTGGGTGCTCAGGAACTCAATATCCGGCTGTCCGTCCTTTTTCTGCAACATTCTTTCCCAGAAGGCCACTGCCGCATGCGGATCAAACCCGGCCATTGCCATGAAGATCAATCCCAACCGGTCCGCTTCGTTTTCCTGGAGCCGGCTATACGGCAATAGAACCCCGAACTGCGTCCCCACTCCAAAGGCTGTCATCCAAATCTTTTTGGTCTTTTCCGTCTGCTTCTCTAAAGCGGAAGAGAGAGCCACCCCTCCGAGTTCCGTCAGCAATCCCTGGCTCATTCTCTCGTCTCCGTGACGGGCAATCGCATGGGCGATCTCATGGGCCATCACCACAGCCAATCCGTCCTCATCTTTGGTAACCGGCAAGATCCCCGTATAGACCATCACCTTCCCGCCCGGCATGCACCATGCATTGGCTTCCTCATTCTCCACCAGATTAAATTCCCATTCGTAGTCTCTCAATTCATCCGCCAAATTGTTGGCCGCCATATATCTTTCAACAGCCTGTTGTATCCTCTGTCCCACGGACTTGACCCGCTGTGTTTGAGTCTGATCCCCGCTGAGCTTATTGGCCTTCAGAAATTCATCGTATTGCCGGTAACTCATGGAAAGCAGGCTTTGATTCGAAATCAAAGCCAGTTGCCTTCTGCCCGTTAAGGGCACCGTAGCGCAAGATGCGCACAGAAAGCACACGAGAACAATAATGTATCGTGGTGTCGTTGTTCGCATTGATTTTCCTGTCCCTTTGTCTTGTGCTCTAAATCAACCTGTGCACCTTAATACCGTCCCGTAAGAAAACGGGGCAGCAATCGCTCAAGGCGACTGCCACCCCGTCTCAAAACCGTCCTGGAAATGGACTAGTTGCGGTCCAAGGCGTTGAGGTCTTCAAAGGCGACTTTCAGACGCTTGATCATCGAAACCTCGCCCTCACGCAGCCACTTGCGCGGATCATAGTATTTCTTGTTGGGCTTGTCTTCCCCGTCGGGGTTGCCGATCTGGCCCTGCAAATAAGCTTCATTGGCCTTGTAGTAGTTCATCACACCTTCCCACGTGGCCCACTGCGTGTCCGTATCGATATTCATCTTGATGACCCCGTAGGAGATCGCCTCACGGATCTCTTCCCGGCTGGAGCCGGATCCACCGTGGAACACAAAGTTCACGGGATTCGGGCCGGTCCCGAACTTCTCCTGAATATACTTCTGGGAATTCAGCAGAATCTTCGGGGTCAGCTTCACATTGCCCGGCTTGTACACGCCGTGAACATTGCCGAAGGAAGCCGCGACCGTGAACCGCTCGCTGATCTTGTTCAAGCGCTCGTAAGCAAATGCCACGTCTTCGGGTTGGGTATAGAGCAGAGAATTGTCCATGCCCGTGTTGTCCACCCCATCCTCTTCACCGCCGGTGCAACCCAGTTCAATCTCCAGGGTCATATCGATTTTGCTCATGCGGGCCAGATACTTTTCGCAGATTGAAATATTTTCTTCCAGGCTTTCCTCGGACAAATCCAGCATGTGAGAGCTAAACAGCGGCTTACCCGTCTCGGCAAAACGCGTTTCTCCGGCTTCCAGCAGCCCGTCGATCCAGGGCAGCAGCTTCTTGGCCGCATGGTCTGTGTGCAGAATCACCGAAACCCCGTAAGCTCCGGCCAGGCGGTGGATGTGCTCGGCGCCGGCAACCGCGCCCAGGACTTCGGCCTGCAGGTTCTCCATCTTCAGACCTTTCCCCGCGTTAAAGCCGGCCCCGCCACTGGAGTACTGGATGATTACCGGAGAATTGACCGCCTTGGCCGCCTCCATCACAGCATTAGCGGAGTTGGACCCCACCACGTTCACGGCAGGCAGGGCAAAATTGTTAGCCTTTGCCACAGCAAAGATCTCCTGCACCGCTTTTCCTGTCACAACCCCGGCCGGGGCTACGCCACTCACCTTATTCGACATCAGAAACTCCTTTGGCTTAAGTATTCCTGTTCTTTACTCGAGAAAGTTTGTCCGACGGAAGAATTCCGCTAAAGCCCTCTAGTATAGAGACACCAGACCCAGGGATCAAGCCTCCCTTGTTAATGTACGGCTGGGGCCGTTATTCTTCGATCCGGATATAGTCAATCGCGACGGAATCCCCGATTTCAGGCCGGTGCAGAGGATCCAGGCGAAAACGGTCGGCAATTCCGGTCCAGGCAGGATTCCGGCTCAGATCGACCACCGCCTCCCGTGAAACCCCGTCTGCAATCACATCAAAACTGATCCATCGTCCGCCGCTTCCGGGCATCACTCCCTCCGGACCCCACATAAATTGAGCCTGTGAATCGGAACTCGTCAACGTGTAACCCAGGCGCAAAGTCTGATACTCGCTTGCGTCAAGCTGGCTCCCGGCCCCGGTGCGCAAATGCGGGTTGGTGTCCGTGACAACAGCCCGCAAAAAACCTCCGCTGACCTGCACCGAACCAAGTCCGCGAATGGGAGCCCATCCTTCCGCATCTCCCTCGGTATTAAACTCCCACGCGACTCCTGCGGGTTGGGGGCCTCCGGTGCCCAAAGCAACCGCGCTGGCAATGTCCCAGTTATTGCGAATGTAGTACATGCGTAAGAGACCATCGGGCATTCTCAGGACCTCAGGCATTGCGCCATTGTCGATTTTCAAATCCCGCTCCAACTCCCAGTTCAGCCCGTCTTGGGATACGGCACTACTGATAAAGCCAATCGTATCTGTGCCGCCCCTGGATCCGAGGTACATACGAAAACGTCCGTCCGCCTCAATGTGTACATCGCATGTGTAGGCACCGTCCAAAACCGTTAACCGGGTACCGGCCTCCACGGTCCAGTCCAGCCCATTGGGGGATATTGCACTCAGAAGAGCTTCTTGTGACTGGGAGTAAAAATACATTCTGTAGTTTCCATCCGGCAGTTGGACTACGTCCGGAATGGCCCCATAGTCCACAAGCAAAATACCCTCCTCAGTCCAGTACAAGCCCTCATCAGAAACCGCACTGTAGATTTGGTGTCCGCCTCCAACTCTGTTTCTGTGAAAGTACATCCGGTAAGACCCATCGGCTAATGTCACCACATCCGGATATGTTGCAACGGCAGTCTCTCCCCCCACCCTTATGCCGGGTTCTTTTGTCCAGTGCAACCCGTCGCTGGACACCGCACTCACCACATACATGAGTCCTCGCAGGGGAGCTTCAGAGTAGTACATCCTGTACGACCCATTGCCCAACCGGACTACTGAAGGAGATGCCTGCTGATACTTGGACAGGTCATGTATCACTCTGATTCCACTCTCCTTAACCCATTCATAGCCCATGGCAGACTCCACACTCGCACTTAAACTGAGCGAGCAAAAAGCAATCAGCATTACCAGAAACCTCGAAGATGTATGCATAATTAACTCTCCTCCTGCCAGATCCTGCATATCACATCAGCAATTCAGCGAGCCCCTATTACACGCCCATTGCGGACTTAGCAACCTGACATAGATCATATCGCAGGTTTTCGAAGAGAATCCAGTATCCCCGGCAAGTGGTTAAAGACCGTGCTAGAATACTGCGAATAAACGGGATAGGACTCCGTTGGGTTTTTGAACGCCAGGAGCTTGAGGCTTGGACAAAAAGAAAATTCTGTTGGTCGATGACTCCCCCGGGATCACAGAGGCTGTCGGCGCTGCCCTGGAAGCCACAGGCAAGTATGCAGTACAGGCGGTGAATGAAGCGACACAAGCCTTGCCTGCTGCGCTTGCTTTCAAACCGGATCTCATTTTGATTGACTATTTGATGCCCTATGAAGACGGCGGCAGCATTGCCAGACATCTGAGAGCCGAAGAGGATTTGAGGGACGTTCGTATTATCTTTGTCACCGATATGGCACAAGAGGGAGAAGAAACCGGCCTGGGGGATCTTGTGGGAACAAGTCCGGCAATCCCGAAATCAGCCGGCGTTCCGGGTGTTCTCCGCGCCGTGGAAGAAGCGTTGAAATAGACTTAAAAGCAAGGATTAGCCTCAAGCCGCCCAGGAAAGGAGACAAACGAATGAAAGTGCTGGTAATCTTTAACCGTGAGCCCTACGACAACACCGATGTGACCTGGAACGGTCTGCGTTTGGCCGCCAAGTTGACCGAATCAGGACATGAGGTCAGATTGTTTCTGATGAACGACTCGGTTGATATGGCCCGCGATGTTTGCAAGCCGCCTGAAGGCTACGACCAAGACTTGTCCCAAATGCTTAAAGACCTTATTGCCAAGGGTGTTGCTGTCAAGGTCTGTGGAACTTGCATGGCAAGATGCGGCATCTACAAGAACCATCCGTATTTTGATGGGGCGGTAAAATCTACAATGCCTGAATTGGCGGAGTGGGTTATTGACAGCGACAAGGTTATTACTTTTTGAGCCGGCTCTCGCCTGGAATAAGGCAAGGAAGAATTCCTCCGGTTTCGCGAATGGCACAGCCCTCATTCGACCTCGATTCTGAACGGCGCCGTCTCGCCAATTGTTCTCCATCCGGAGTCCACACTGGAATCTTGGATCTGGGCTTTGAGAATCACATTCTCATAAACACCCGGGCTCGCGAATGTGTGACGAAACTCCGCCGTCACCGTCTGCTGCGGCCGGATCTCCACCCAGTAGCTCGTGTGCATCTTAGAGTCCATCACCACCGCCTGGCCGTTAGGATAAAACAGGCTCGCCGCCACATACTTGACGCCACTGGTGGTATTTTTGAACTTCGCTGCCCACCGGGCGCTTTCGCCCACCTTCAAATTCCAATTCCAACCACCCTCAAAACCTTCTGCGGTCACAGTACCCGCTCCATACGGGTCTGTGACCTCGATCTGCATCGGCAGACTCTCAGCAATGATGTCGCAGCCTCCGGGGCTACTGAAGTGCTGCACTTGAGCAATCAGAATCACATCTGAGTACCCGGCTTTCCCGAGGAAGGTGTGCTGGATTTCAGCACGCACTGTCTTCCAGGGCCCCACCGAAACCCAGTTGCTGGTGTGGATTCTGTAGTCGATCAAGGCCGCCCCTCCGTCTTTCACAAAAAGGCTTACGGCCACCCGCTGATAATGAGCAGTTTTGTTGAGGAAATCTGCGCCCCACGTATGAGTGTCTCCCACTTCAAACTGCAGAATCTTGCCGGTACCCTGCAAAGGCCCCGCCACAAAAACTCCCTCCTCAACCAAATCTTCCTCGCCCGTGCGCATAAATTGGATCTTGTCGATGGAAAAGCTAATCTGTTCTCCTGGCTCCACCTGGATAATG
This sequence comes from Candidatus Omnitrophota bacterium, assembly GCA_016929445.1. NCBI lineage: Bacteria > Pseudomonadati > Candidatus Omnitrophota > Candidatus Omnitrophota bacterium. The sequence continues at coordinate 47,561 of JAFGIU010000011.1, read as the reverse complement.
GGGTAGATTCGGAACTGCCGGATTGTCCCTTTCCACTCCGCGTGATTTGAGAGATCAATCCGCACGTCCTGCCAGGTTCCGGGAGTGTATTCAAAATATACCTGCTTCGCATCGTTCCACACGGTGTCGGATTCCGTGATCCAGCGCAATTTCAGGGTCGCCTTGCTGCGCGTGGACCCCACCTCATATCTCAGAAACAAGTTGCCGTACTCGGCTGCCGGAAGTCCCAGATTCGACAGGCTGTAGGTGTGAGCCCACGTGTGTCTGGATGCACCCTGCAATGATCCCTCTTGAACCCGAACGTCCAGCATTCGATACGTGCTCCACCCTTCCATGTCGCCATCCTGATCGAATCTCCACAAAAACGGCGCGGCCGGAGGACTCACCTTAATTGTCTGCGTTTGTTTGGAACTCAACCCACCGGGATCCGTCACCATCAAGGTCACCGCATGAAATCCTTCCTCCATAAAGGTGTGGAGTCCAGAAATCGACTCGCTGTAAGGGCTATCGGCTTCATCCCCGAAGCTCCACCAATAACGCAGTTTTTCACCTTCCGGATCCGTACTCTGCGAGGCATCAAAGCGCACACTCAGAGGCGCATCGCCTCTGAGCGGCGTCAACAACGCTACCGCATGAGGCCGCTGGTTCGGCACCGGCAAATCCATGTTCAACACAGCAACGTTGTTGCTCTCGTAACCCTCGATCACTCTGTTCTCCGGATCCAGATGTGCTTTCAGTTGATGCAAACCGCCTTCAAGGGGCATCCGGACCTCAACAACAAGCTGGGTCACGCCACCCGGAAACAGCAACTGTGCTTCAGCCACACCAACAAGCCGGTCATCAAAAAACCATGAGAGGGATACTGACTTCACCAACTGCGCTCCCGCATTGCGCACCGTCACCAAAAAACTCTCTCTTTCCCCAGGCTTGGGTCCTCCCGGACTTACCCCTGGCGGGGCCAGGTACTGCAGCCCCTCTACAGCCAAGTCCACTAGCGGCGTGTCCGAAATATCAAGAAAGAGCAGTCTTTCATTGTTTGTTTCATCCGATTCTTCTACCGTCCTCTGGCTGTCTGCTTGAACGCTGAGTTTGTACACTCCCGCTTGAGGAATCCAGCTCACCTGAGCCTGCTCTCCGGTGGAGATTTCTCCACTCGCCAAGTTGGGATATGCCGTTATCTTCGCCCAGCTGGAGGACTGACCCGTAAGGGCCCATTCCATTTTGAATTCCCCACTATTACCTGCCCCTTTATTGAGGACAGGCACGCGCAAGAAAAGGGGTTGCCCGGGCATGGGCAAAACCTGTAACCCTGATTCCTGTGCATAAAATTCAATTTTTTCCGGAACCAAATCCGAAAGCTTCTTCCGAACCACAAACCTTCGTTCCCTCTTATTGTTGGTTTGATCTGGATCCGAGACCACCTGAGCAATGTCTACCTCAAAACTCACGGTATGTTCTCCCGCGCCGAGGCAGTCCCTTAAAAACTCAAAGGTTTGTTCGTCTCCGGGTGCCATATTGTCAACATTTACGACTCTCGAAAACGCCGGTCCGGGAGTATCTCCCTCATCATTCCAATCCCAACGGCACTGAAAAGGGCCTGAATCATTCTCGCCAATCCAGGTCACGGTTGCTTCTGCCCTGGCCGCATCCCCCTCCCAAATGTCTCCCGCTTCAAGAGACTCATTTGTCCGGGGATCGAGCAGAGCAAGGGTCCCGATAGACAGATCCATCCCGGATAATATCTGGTAATGCACGTAATACCCTGTGTCACAAAACAAACCTGCACGAATATCCGAGTAAAATAACCTGCCACCATTGATATTCGCCCAAAACTGCGGCAGAGGATAAGCAGTCAGCCTTTCTGTCTTGCCTGATTTCATATTGAAACCATAGAGATCCGAATTCATCCCGCTGCAGACCACCTCCCATACAACCCAACCATCGCCAATGGCCGGAGGGTGTGTTTCGGACTTCTCATCCGTCAAATCCTCAATATTCCCTGATTCGATATCCAGCAAACAGATGCGTGACTCACCTGCAAGAAATTGATGGGCATGAGATGAACCCTCGTTGACGTTTTTCACATACCCTTTGAAAGCTATTTTGTCTCCATCCATCGCGGCATAGGCTTGGTGCTCCTCATTTTCAAGGAGCCACCGCCCCTGCTGAGTCTCCAGAGAATACAGCCACAGCCGATGTCTTCGCGCGTCAAAATCAAATGCATTCCAGACAAGATACTTGTCTGAGATCGCCAGCCGCGCGTATTCCATAGTGGGATTGGGCTGCAAACGGGTCATTGCGCCTGTGGCAAGATCCAAAAGTGTCACGTAATAAACAAAAACCTCGCCTGGGTTTTGAGAATTTTCTACGTCAACGAACGCTAATCGTCCATCCGAATAGACCAGGTCTCGGGCTAGACTATGGCATCGCATTAACAGCTCTTCCCGGCCATCCTCCATATCTCGCTTCACAAGCCCCCGGCTTTCTTCTAAATAGAATAATGCGTTACCCGCATACGCAAGTCCGTTTATATAGTTGGTCGTCCTTTGCAGAACCTGCTTCTGTTTCGTGCTCAGATCCACAAGACTGATCTCAAAACCGTTGTATCCGCTGTAATGGCCCACCGGAGCTCCATGCACAACAGCCATGGAGTTGCCAAAAACAGAGTACATAGCTGCCGGAAAGGGAATCACTTCAAAAGAAGGCTCCACAATAACTCGTTTGAATTCCGTGTATGACTTATCTTTAGCCCCCTTCACAGTGAGTTCCAATCCATACGAGCCAATAGGCAACCCTCCAACATTCCACACACCCAACAAACCGTTTTGCACAGGCAAAACACTCTCAGCCAAATAGGTCCAATCATGTGTTGCAGAGTCCAAGGAAGCCACCCTCAGTAGGTAAACCTCAAATCCTGGTCCTGAAGCCGTTCCGGTAATCCTCAACTCTCCAACGGGTGTCACCGAACCGTCGGCAAATGGACTATGGATGCAACACTCCGGAGGCAAAGGGCAATCGAGCGTGGCCGGGGCATTAACACACCCCACACCCGTTAGAAAATCCTGACCCTCCTGAAAGATGTCCCGTGCGCCGGCTCGAATCGTCTGCCGAACCTGATCCACATTCAAATCCGGATTCTTCGCAAGAACAAGCGCCGCCAAACCGCTGACATGCGGTGCGGCCATGGAGGTGCCTGCCAGCCGTATCAGGTTCTCATTCACCACCCACTCTGCATAGTAGTGGTTGAAGTATCGAGCCTTCAAACTCAAAATGTTATACACAGATGTGTGGACACCGGGGAGGTCGGGCTCTCCCCCACCCGGAGCACAGACATCCACTACGTAACCTCCGTTGGTAAAAACAGCCGGTGTGTCGAAAGGAGTACTCGCTGATACAACAATGGGTTTTGCGTCCGGATAGCTCATATTTTGAGGGCTGATGAATCCCGCATCCGCACCATAGTCATTGGCAGCGGCAAAAACCACCACACAACCCCTTGTCATCGCATAATTCACTGCACTTTCCGCAACAAAATCATGAATATTATAGGAAGGACCACTCCAGCTGCAATTCATGACATCGGCTCCGTTATCCGCCGCATACGCCATGGCCTCCGCCAACATGGAAATGTACCCTGAGCCATTATCACAAAACCCCTTAAGCGGCATAATTTTGGCTTCGGGAGCCACCCCGATAACACCTTCATCATTGGCTTGCGCCGCAATAGTCCCCGAAACGTGTGTGCCATGTCCATTGAAATCCATAACATCGTTGTCCGGAGGAGCATCATACGTGCGTCCTGCAAAATCCCACCCACGAATATCATCGACAAATCCGTTACCATCGTCGTCTATTCCGTTGGCGGGCACCTCGTCTTCATTTATCCAAAGGCTTTCAGCAATATCCGGGTGAGTATAATCCAATCCCGTGTCCACAACCGCCACGACCGTGCCCTTGCCCAGGGTAATATCCCAAGCATCTTCCATGTTCATCTGGTTTGCCTTTAATCCCCACAAATCCGGATAGTCTTGACCCCAGGAGTTACTGGTGTAAAAATACTCATCCTTTGGCAGCCATTCCAGTTCCACCTGGTAGTCCGGCTGGGCGTATTCCACCAGAGGATCCGAGGCAAAAGCCTTCACAGCTTCCATTACTTTCACATCCTCCCGCAATTCCAAGCAATACACGTGGTATGTGGAAAGAGCGGCGACCCCTTCCGGAACCCGCTCTGCACGTTTAGGGAACTTCAGCATCACCTGCCGTGTGAGGTATTCTTCCGCATACTGAGGGGCCATCGAAGCAGAGACATCTTTCATCGAGGGACGGAAAAGGGGTTCCGTCTTTTCTACTCCAAACTTTTGATACAATTCGGCCAGACGGCTGCCCGGAGCTAAGTTACAAAGAGGAACCGGCTGCGATGCCTGATACTCCAACGCAGACGGAAAATCTCCTCTGAGTTTGATAAGTATCCGATGGGGCGCGTACCTTCCCGCTCCCGTTTCCGCCCCATCATTCCCGGACTCCCGCCATTGGTGCACGGAATTCCCGTAATCTCCTCTCCATGGCCATGTGCTCGAATCACCGTCCTGAACCAGGCCGTCTCCAAAAGTTCCTCCTGCGGCACTCTCTCCCATCGCTTCGATCCCACCGGGCATTTCCTGATTGGCCGGAATTTCCGCGGAAAGAAATTCAATCCGGTCGATGGAAACCCTCTCTCTCCCCTCTTGCGCCTTGAGCACCGGAAAATACCGGATTTGTTCAATGACTCCATGCCATTCGGCGTGATCCGACAGATTGATGCGAATATCCTGCAGCGCCCCCGTTACCACATCAAACTTGATCTGCTTGGCCGCGTCCCATTGCGTCTCTTCCGAAGTAATCCAGCGCAATTTCCCCTTTGCCGCCGTTTGCGGCGAAGTCACTTCACACCTCACGACTAACTCACAATATTCTTCCGCCACCAACCGCAGTTGCTTCCGGCTCAGAAAATTCGGGTTCGCTGCCACCGCGGTACCCACATACGATCCAGCGCTTACCGCCGCCCCATCCAGATTCCGCGCACTCCAGCCTTCGGCATTCCCGTCTTCGTCGAATTCCCATACATACGCCTTGCCCGGATCTCCCTCCTCTTGACCGCAAACCCCACATACGGCAACGGACAGAACAACTACCGACAGTGTAACGATTATACTGGCAAAGGAATGTGGCTTTATAAATGCCCTGAATCGTGACGGAAATACAGCCATAAACGGCTCCTTTATATAAGTTATCTGTAAAAGGACGTTGGAAAACCGCCTGCAATTCTTCAAAGATAGCACAGACATTAACCTTTTGCAAGCTCTTTTATAACTAATTATTAATTTTATCCAATAAGTCGCTCTCAACGACCTGGAGAATGTGGAAGGCTAATTTATTAAAATGCTTATAACTTCTGTGTCTGTATTGCTGCGGGGAAGGAGCAGATGGACATACCGCTTCCTGCTTTATAAATGGGGGGTCAGCACGCATTGCATGCCTTAATACCCGGTTTGTTAAGGAATAAACATATTAACAGGCTCCCGATTAGGGCTATTCCTCCTGCAAAATAGAAAGCCACTAAATAACTCTTCGTCATATCATGCACCCACCCCCCCATCACCGGCCCAAAGAAACACCCGATTCCGTACCCAATAAAAATGAGCCCGTAATTAACTGCGAAATCCCGCTGCCCAAAATATTCCGCTGTCAGCGCCGGATAAACGGCTAAAAAACCGCCGAAGCACAGGCCGATTGCCATAGATAGCGCATAAATAACAGGCAAAACGCCCGCAGGGTACAAGGCAAACATCGCCAAACCAATTGAAGCGCATAAGAAAATAAGTATCTTTTTACCGCCCCAAATATCGGATGCATAGCCGAAGACAACCCTGCCGGCACCATTAAAAATTGACAAAATAGTCAAAGCCAAGGCACCTTGCATCGCGTCAAAGCCTTTGTCGGCGATAAAGGCTATCAGATGGCCTATTGTCATCATTCCGGCGACCATGGATATGAAATAGGTCACAAACATTATCCAGAAAGAACCGGTCTTGAGCATTTCCATCGGTGAAAATGCCGCGTCATTGATCGCGCCTCCACCCTTCACGCTGTCCGGTACAGGCGGGCTTTTTAACAGCTGAGCCGCCGAGGTAATGATCAGTCCGAAAGCAATTCCGCAGACCGCCATTGTTGTCCGCCATCCATATGTGTTAATCAGCTTTGTGATAAGCGGTGACAAAAACGCGGTCCCAAAACCAAAACCGAACACGATGATACCGGTTACCAAACCTTTTTTTTCGGGGAACCACTTAATACCGCTGGCAATTGAAGGCATATAGCTTAATCCTGTCCCTATGCCGGCAATAACTCCGTAAGACAAATACAGTGCGATTGGCGTATGTGATAAAGAGGCCAGTACCCATCCTAAACCGACGAGTATTCCCCCGGTACCCGCTGTTTTACGTGGCCCGATCTTCTTCTCTAAGAGCCCGCCAATTACCATAAAGACAGAAAAAACCAGCAAGAGCACCGATACCGCAAAAGATATTTTGGCCCGGCCCCATCCCATCTCTTGGTCAATGGGAATCAAAAATACACCCCATGCGTATGCCACTCCCAAACACATCAGGATTGACACTCCGCCCACAACCACACTCCAGCGATAAATTGTTAAATTCTTCATTAAATTACAGTTCCATTGATATTGAATATCATGTAATCCTCAACCGTTTATACTGCTCCCCGTTTGAAAAATGAGATGCGGGGCATCTTTTCTTCGGTGTGCCGTTTCCGGGACATAGTCCACTTGACCTTCTTATCCCTTTTTACCACCCGGAATTTTTAATTTCCACCTGTTCAATTATTTTGGGAAGGCCAACCGGCAGGACTAAAGAGCAATTTCAAGAATCAGATGCTTGGATGCCTCCATCCCGGCATCAGCCGGAGGCTGTATGGCGTGCAGTGCGCCGGATCGGAGCTCTCGGGCAAACTCGAACAGATCCGTATGGGTCGGAAGCTGCAGTCCTGATTTCAGTGCATTGAGAATCTGCGTAAGATAGGTCCTATCCCACCTCATAATGGAGCAAATGGATTCCGCATCCAAATCCAGAACAAGGATTGCGTACCAAACCACTTCCATATCCGCGGACCAACCCATGGTCGGAGCTTTGAGTCGTCCGCCGGGACTGGAAACCCATTCTTGGGCCTTTTGGCGAAGTTCCTCGGCCAAAGCCCGATCCGGTCTTTTACCTTTATCAGAGCCCAACAAGGCGAGAAGCTCCTCATCCACTTCGAGAACAGTCTCCCTAAGAAATTCAGCGGCCTCGGCAAGATCGGCCTCGGAAGGCTCCTCTGCCTCCTCCAATGTGTCCAAGGGCGGGGCACTCATTGCCCAAGGTTCTGAGACTTCCGGCCCCTTGACTTTCCGGGCCGGCCGGGACGGCCTGCTGCTGGGCCTGGTCTCTCTTGGTCGCTGCGTCCCCATCCCCAAGCCTTCCTCTTCTTGGGCCGTTCCCTGCCAGGCAAATTCTTCGATCCGTGGCATGGGCTCCCTCCTGTACAGGTTCAGGTCCGGGCGGAATTGAGCCCAAATCTCTTGCGCGGGAACCTGCGCATAACGCGCTTCCTGGACCTCATACACAATTCCTCCCCCAGCCTCATGGATTGCTGCAAGATAACCGGCAAAGGCATCCTCTAACCGGCGAAGGCATAATTCGGTGGGCCTTGTCGCGGATCCCCACACCCGCAAGCCGGAAATCAGGTTGGCTTCAAAACGCTCCATCTGTCCTTCTATAGAGGGGTTTCCCAAGAGAAGTTCCACTCCTCCCGGACGGTGGCTGTCATAGACGGGGCTTTTTGCGCGGATGTATCCGAGAGCCGATCGCAGCGGCCGCTGTCTGTTCTGAAGCCGGAGCAACAATTCCTGGAAGAATTGAGTTGCCTGTCCGGTATCGGCAAAATCCTCGTGATAAAAGGCCATGAGCTGGAGAAGTTGCGGAGAAAGATGCTCTGGTTGAAGGCTGGAGGGATTCTCCGGCAGATCCCTCTCCGGCCCTGCATCGGATCCTGGAGCGGAGAATTGCTTCAGTGCGGCAAGCGGAATCTCTTCGATGCGTTCCCCGTTCCGAAGAGCATGGACCACGGGCAATACATCCGCCTCGCTCACATCCCTCATATCAATCCCGTTTCCACAGCAGGCCGTGAACAGAACCAGGTAGGGCCGGAAAGCGGCAAAGATCTCCTCCGCCCCGGCAGGAGGCGGCGCTTCGATTCCTCTTTCGAGAAGGACTTCCTCCCCGGCAAGAAAGGCGAGTATCGCCGGCACTGCATCCAGCTCCTCAATGTGCCCCAGGCGGTATTCCCGATTCAAATCTTCACGGATTTGGGAATCTTCAACCTGCTGAACAAGGCCGGCAAATGCGGACCCATCCAGCCCGCGCACCAACAGCCTCCAGAAGCGCCTGTCATCGAGGTTAGTATCAACGCGAACGACTGAAACCAGATATTCCGCTTGTTCCCGGCTGCTGAGTCCCCGGAACCATTCCATGGCCACTTCCGCTTTATGGGTCTCACTGACCCAGGCAGGGGGCCGGGCCAGGTAGTGGGGCCATTGCCACAGTTCCAACAAGTGCTGGCGCTCTTCCATCAGTTCCAATTCAAGCACAAGGTCTGACTCGAGCAACAGGTCCCTGTCCAGTTTGATCCCTGGCGCATTTTTCTGATCGCCGGGCTCGATGCTCGCATGGAGCGGTGCGTTTTCTGTAAAGATCAGGTGTTTCAAGACAATACCGTTTTTCTGTGACAGTTCCAAAAGAACTCGATTAATCAGGGAAAATTTGCCTTGAAGATTGGCGGCCCGGTCCTCCGGCGATGAAGACTCGGCCCCGGCTGCAAGAACTCCGGCCAATCGCTCCGAGTCCGGCACAAGGCCATCGCGACCGAGTGCCACACGTATCTCCCCGGCTGCCCGGTTTGGATCCACCCGGCGGCTGCGCAGGGAAGTGACTTGTGGGTCTGAAAACATGCTTCTCAGCCGGGCCACAACAGGCATCGGAACTCCCGAAGCTTCCAATAAACCCTGCGTATGGATGCTTTGCGCAAGCCCGGGGCGGAGCCCGGGACGGGATTCGATGTAGCGGCGCACAAAAGCCTCCTCCTCCGGGGAGTATTCTCCGTTTGCAAAGGCGATAAGGCAGGAAAGCGCCGTAAGGGAATCCGCTTCCAAGAGCCCCTGGGCCGCCGCCTGACGCAGAGCTTGGTTGTGCTTAGCTGCCACGGCCAGGCTCTGAACAGGAATTTGTGCAACGGCGCCCGTCGTTGTCGTGCCCGAAATGCAAGCAACAGCGAGCAGGATTCTAAGAAGCTGGGCCAGGAAATATCTGCGGCATATCCTGAGACTTTTCATCGCGTAAAATGGATCCTTGAGTTCGGAAACCGAGGGATGGCTTTTGGATAAAATAGACTTTTTTTCATAAATGCCAGCCTGCCTATGTACAGAAACTGTCTGCTCAGCGAGCAAAGAATGCAAACTCAGGAGTGAATTGCGGAGGAAGCTGACTCTGCGCGGGACGGACTCTAAATTTCCAAAAGTCTTTCCAGATAAAACTCGGAGTCTCCGGGGAACTTAATTGCTGTCTCGGGACTGTCCCCCACCATTTTCCACATTTCATAGGCTCTTTCAAACGCAGGCTCGATGGACCGGGTTTCCGCGTAAAGCCGGCAAATCTTCTTCATCTTTTCCAATCGCCGGGGATCGGACATCAAGGTCTCTATGGCCGACAAGAAACTCGCCTCACTCTTTCCGCTGGCAATCAAGCCGGTCTTTTCGTTGATCATGTTCTCCTGAGGTCCGCCCTGATTGGTAACAACAACCGGAAGACCGCACGCTTGAGCTTCAAGCACAACGTTGCCAAAGGTGTCCGTCATGCTCGGAAACAGGAACAGATCGCAGCATGAGTACATTTCAGCCAGGGCGGATCCGGCCAACTTTCCGGTAAACAAACAAGGCAAACCCTTCAGGCTGTTCTTCATCTCTTCCAGATACGGACCTTCCCCAACGGCAACCAACTGCAAATTTTTGTGCCGTCTGTTGAGCGCTTTGAAGATTTTGGTAAGAAACTCCAGGTTCTTTTCTTTTGAAACCCGGCCCACATAGAGCAACTTAAACGCATCCGGATCCAGACCCTCAAAGCCGGACTTCTCGCAGACGGGTCTAAACCTGTTGACATCCACGCCGCGAGGATAGACCCGCAGCTTTTTGGAATCCACTCCCAATTGAATCAAATCTTGTTTTGAATATTTGGAGGGCACAAACACCACATCCATTTGCTTGTAGAACCAACCAAGGTACTTCCACGCAGCCTTTTCCATGCGATGGTCATCGGTCAACTGGGCCATGTACCGTGCAAAATCGGTATGATGGGTTGCCATCACCGGCAGTCCCAGATTCCGCGCAATAAAGAGACCCGCCAGTCCGACCGGGCCCGGGGTGGCCAAATGAATGCGGTCGAATCCTTTCTCATAACAGTACTTCATCATTTCCAGGACAGGCGGATAGAACAACCGCTGATCCGGATAGAAATCCAGGCGAACCTTCGCAAGAGCCTTAAATATCTTGACTCCCGGCTCCTTCTGTTCCTTTTTGTGATGGCAGGTAATCACTTTGTATTTCTTGCCCAGGATCCGGGATAACTCCACTTGCTTCCGGAGAGTCCGCGAAACTCCATTGACTTCAAAAAGTGTGTCTGTGAAATGGCCCACACTGCATTCAATTTCCGGCAGCAGCTCTTTATCCGATTTGCAGAAACCATTCACCACGCTTCCGCTAAAGGCAACATCTTTTCGAAAAAGAGAGTACCCGAGGCAAAACGGAGCCAGAGACATCCAGACAACTCCTGCGGAGCCCAGGGACTGAAAAAGGTTCAGAAAGTTGCCTTGGAACAAGCTCTTGATGTGCTCTTTGCCGAATCGTGACAGGATCCGGCCGGACAGCTCATTCACCAGATGAAACCACACCTGGTTGGGATCAAGCCGGCTCTTCTTTTTCAGTCTGGCCAGCGACTTCGAATTGGATTTGCGCATTCCGGCCATCTCTTCGCTGATAATCTCCATCATCGTCGCGGCGGCTGGATTTGCCAGACTATTCTTTTTGCCTTTGGCCAATTTGTCCTTGATCAGGGCGGGGATCAACGCATAACCAGTCTTCCCGGCTTTGTCCAGCAAATATCCGTCCAGAGAGCTCAGAACACTTGCCAGGCCCCTGGCCTTGCCCAAAGTTTTTTCTTTGTAGAACTGATAGGCGATGGAGTATAGATTGCGCACAAAAGTCTCAGGGGTAGCCTCCACCCCGATGACCTGGGCTTGGTTGTGGGCCAACCCCTCGAAGAACGCCTCCGGTGAATGGGCTCCTTTCACTTCCGTAAAGCGGCAGCCCAGGGTGAGCCCGGAATGATCATCTGAGCCTCCTGTAAAATTCTTTTTGAGACCCCGAGGCCCCAACTCAAAGGCAGGCTTGATTCCATGCTTATCGATCAACCTCTCCACATCATCCTCGCTAAGCAATCTATTGATGACACGAAGGGCATCGTTCAGAGATTCATTTCTGGAGCCGTTAAGCTCAAAGTTCGGATAGAGCAACAGCAAACGCTCGAAGTGGTCGAGTGTCAGCCTGTCATTAATGGAAAACAGCGGGTGGGCCAATGAATAAGGGATCTGCTCCTGATTGAGGTAGTGCACCAGATCGTAGACATTGTCTCGAAGCCGCGCAATCTCCCTATGCTGGGACTCTGAGATATCGAACACGAGGGTATGCAGCGCGCAGCGATCTTCCGGGAAATAGGTCGTGACCTCCTCACTCACAAAAACATCGTCCAGATGCGCAATCTGGATCGCTCCGTCAATGCTGTTGTGATCCGTCACCGTGACATGGGTCATCCCCTTCTTCTTGAGCGCACGATAAAGCTGCTTGGGCTCGGTGAAGCTTTCGGGCATCCCCAGCTTCTTCAAAGCCCATTCAGAGCACTTTCCCGAATACTTTGTGTGGCAATGCAGATCAATCTTCATTGGCTCATCTCATTGGTACCACGATGGATTATAGTTTGATTGAGCGTGGTGTAATTTTTGGGATATTTTGTGTTGTGCCTTTGCACTATCTAAAGCACTAACTGAAGCCCCGCTTTCAAATATTCCGTAAACACTTTTGGTGCCAAGCAGTTAATAGACGGGAATACTCCAAGAAACTTACATTCTTCAGATAGGCAACTTACGCGCGGAATACACGAGGGAGCAAAACAAGAAGGCGCGAGGTGTGGCACACTGGCGTGCCACACCTCGTCACTCTCAAACCAATTGTCCGGAATGGTGTTCTTTTGACTTGCTGCAGTTACGACAGAATCTCTTCCAACGTGATGTAATCGCCGACGTGGCCGGTCATTTCCTCCACGTCCGTGTTCACGGGAAGGGTCTTCTTGCCTTTGCGCCAACCGGCCGGGCAAACTTCACCGGTCTTGTAGGCGTGCTGCCAGGCTTCAAGCTGGCGGATCAGTTCGACAACACTGCGGCCGACGCTGTCGGCAACTGTCTCCTCAGCCACCACAATGCCGTCGGGGTTGATGATGAAACGGCCACGAAGGGCTACGCCTTCCTGCTCGACCCAAACCCCGAACTTGCGCGCAATATCACCGGTCGTATCCGCACCCATCGTAAGCTTCAGGCCCTTGAGCAAAGGCTCCGTCTCAACAAAACGCTTATGGCTGAACTTGGTGTCGCCCGAAACGGGCACCACGACCACGCCCAGCTTATTCAGCTTGTCGAGGTTGGCGTTCATCGCGGCGATTTCCGTGGGACACACAAAGGTAAAGTCCGCCGGGTAGAAACACACCACCGCCCATTTACCCTTGAGCTGCTCGCTGGACACCTTTGTGTAGTGGCCGCTCGCGGCATCATAGGCCTCCATCTCGAATTCCGGCATCCGCCGCATGACCAAAGTTGTGCTCATTTTCTTCTCCTGTTTAGGTTGGTTTTCTGTTGCGGCGGACTCTACGTCCTCGATCACTTTCAGGGTGTCGCATGGCATTGTGTATTTCCTTCAGTTGTTTCTTCTGCGTCTTCTGGATATCAACGGGTCATGAGGCTATGTCAAAGCGGTCAGCGTTCATCACCTTCGTCCATGCCGCGACAAAATCGCGCGCAAACTTCTGCTTGTTGTCATCCTGGGCATAGACTTCGGCATAGGCCCGAAGGACCGAGTTGGAGCCGAAGACAAGGTCAACCCTTGTGGCCGTCCATTTAACTCGATCTGTTTTGCGATCACGGATTTCGTACAGATTGTCACCCGCGGGTCTCCACACATAACTCATATCCGTCAGATTCACAAAGAAGTCGTTGGTGAGCGCACCCACGCGGTCTGTGAACTCCCCGTGCTTGGCGCCGCCGTGGTTCGTGCCCAGCACCCGCATCCCGCCGGCAAGAACCGTCATCTCCCGAGCGGTCAGCCCCATCAGTTGCGTGCGGTCAAGCATCAGTTCCTCCGCACTGACAACGTAGTTCTTTTTAAGCCAGTTGCGGTAGCCATCGTGGATAGGCTCCAGTGCTTCGAAGGAAGCGGCATCGGTCATGTTTTCAGCCGCATCTCCACGGCCCGGAGAAAATGGAACCGTTATGTCAAGATCGGCAGCCTTGGCAGCCTGCTCGATGCCCACGTTGCCTGCCAGTACAATCACATCGGCCAAGCTTGCGCCGCTCTTGGCAGCAATGGGTTTGAGTACCCCCAGCACCTTGGCCAAACGCGCAGGTTCGTTGCCTTCCCAGTTCTTTTGCGGAGCCAGGGCCAGACGCGCCCCGTTGGCACCCCCGCGCATATCGGATCCCCGGAAGGTGCGTGCGCTGTCCCAGGCTGTGGCAACCATCTCACTCACACTCAATCCGCTCTTCGCGATCCTGGCCTTCACCGCTTTAACATCGTAGTCCGTATTCCCCGCGGGAACCGGGTCTTGCCAGATCAGGTCTTCTTGAGGGGCGTCTGGACCGATATAGCGCGATCTTGGTCCCATGTCGCGGTGGGTCAGCTTGAACCAGGCGCGTGCAAAAACCTCGGAGAAGTACTCGGGGTCTTTGTAGAAGCGCTCGGAGATCTTGCGGTACTCAGGATCCATTTTCATCGCCATGTCGGCATCCGTCATGATCGGATTATGCCGGATCGAGGGATCCTCGACATCGACGGGCCTGTCTTCTTCTTTGATGTTAACGGGCTCCCATTGCCACGCACCGGCGGGGCTCTTTTTGAGTTCCCAGTCGTAATTGAGAAGCAACTGAAAATAACCGTTGTCCCACTTGGTCGGATGGGTCGTCCACGCGCCCTCAATGCCGCTGGTCACCGTGTCCCGCCCAATGCCGCGCTTGGTTTTGTTGATCCAACCCAGACCCTGCTCTTCAAGTCCGGCGCCTTCCGGGTCCGGACCCAGCAGTGTTGCGTCTCCGTTGCCGTGGCATTTGCCCACGGTATGCCCGCCGGCGGTGAGGGCGACAGTCTCTTCGTCGTTCATGGCCATACGCTCAAAGGTTACCCGGACATCATGCGCCGTCTTGATCGGGTCCGGCTTGCCGTCCACGCCTTCGGGGTTGACGTAGATTAACCCCATCATCACGGCAGCCAGCGGATTTTCGAGATCGCGCTCTCCGGAGTAGCGGCTTCCCTGGCTGCCGCTGGGCGCCAGCCACTCCTTCTCCGAACCCCAGTAAATGTCCTTTTCCGGATGCCAGATATCCTCGCGCCCAAAAGCAAAACCGTAAGTTTTCAGGCCCATGGATTCATAAGCGACGGTGCCCGCGTAGGCGATCAAATCAGCCCAACTCAGCTTGTTGCCGTATTTTCTTTTGATGGGCCAAAGCAAACGGCGCGCCTTGTCCAGGTTGACGTTATCCGGCCATGAGTTGATGGGCGCAAATCTCTGATTGCCCGTACCGGCGCCGCCGCGGCCGTCCGCAATGCGATAGGTGCCCGCCGCATGCCAGGACATGCGGATCATCAGACCGCCATAGTGGCCCCAATCCGCCGGCCACCAATCCTGGTTATTAGTCATTAGAGCGTGCAGGTCCTTTTTGAGCGCTTCGAAGTCAAGCTTCTTGACCTCTTCCCGGTAGTTAAAATCCGCGTCCATGGGATTGGTCTTCGTATCGTGCTGGTGCAGAATATCCAGATTGAGGGCCTTGGGCCACCAGTCCATGTTTGACATGCTGCTCTCTGTCGCTCCGCCGTGCATTACCGGACATTTGCCTTGAGTTCCCGAATTCATTTGGTTCATCTTCTTTCCCTTTCCTCTCGGATTCACGAATGGGATATCATCCGCATTTTTCGCACAAACCTTCCAACACAACCTTCTTACCCAGAACCTTAAACTTGGCAGGAAGCTCTTCGGGAATTTGCATTTCATCGTAGGTTTTGTTGTAAAAATCAATGATGGCGTGGCATTTGATGCAGCGGAGATGATGGTGGGGGCTTGTGTTGGTGTCAAAGCACCGGCCCCCCGCACAACCTTCGACCACACGGATAAGCCCCATGTCCGAGAAAGTCAAAAGCGTCCTGTTGACTGTGTCGAAGGAAATACGGGGGAACTTCTTCCGGATTTTTTGAAAAACCCTGTCCGTTGAGGGATGATCCCTGGACCCGGCCAGCTCCTGAAAAATAGCTAAACGCTGAGGTGTTAGCTTAAGCCCGTTTTCCCTGCACTTCGTTTCGAAAGATTCCTGGTCCATGCGTGCCCCCCCCCTAATTCCGCGCAATGAGTATATAGGAACTATTCCTATTTAGCAATCTTGAAAAAACAGGCTCCCCCCATTTGGGGTTTACACGGCCTTTTACTTTCCTTTGTCAATCATCTGTACATGTGCTATGATCTATTCATGCACAACCACTAAGCACACTATCCGTTTTCATCTAACCTATTATTGGAGATAATCTTACAGGCATGCCAACCATTGCGCCAAAAACCCGTTTCCGCCAAAGGGATGCTTTACGCCCCCTCTGGACGCGCTTCATCGCCCTCCTGATCATCCAGGTACTTCTGTTTACCAGTGTGGATTGGACGTCTGCCGCTGTTGAACCCAATCATCATTCCTCAGCCCGGAATTCGCACTCCTGTCCGGGCAGTGGGGCTTCTTTCGCCGAAAGCGCCCGATCCTGCCGTGACCGGCATTTCCGCCATTTGTTGCCAATTACTCCGGCAGCATTCGGGCTGGCGCCTCGGCTGCTCTCGCCCAATGCTTTGGCCGAGCCGGATAGCTCTCTAATGGCCACACTGGCAGCCTTGGCAAACCCTGCACAAAAGGCCGCTGCCCCAAGCTCTGTAAAGCCAGCCCCTTATCCGGCGCTGAGTCCCGCAGCCCTTCAAGCCGGAAGGTCCATCCCCCTGGCAATGCTCTCTGTCGCGTTGGGATTCCTGTGGTTTACCATTGTTGCTCCGACATTGATCCTCAATACTACTCAGCTCTTGGAGTGGGTGGCCGGGACCATTCCCACAGCCGTAACAGATTGGGACTATTATTTTAGGTTTTACACCGAGAGCGGCGGCGGGTTGGAGGCTCTGCAAACTCACCCGTTGGTTGTGCTGTTCTTTGTTGCAATCACTCCCCTTGTCCTTCGCGCTCATTGGCAGCTATTGAAATTTCTGCAGGGACGGAGATATCCCTCCTCTGCACAATCCCGAAGATATTATGAAGGACCGCCGGTGCTTCCGGAACACGGGGGACCATTCTTCAACCCATCGCAGATTGAGCAATATTTAGAGACAAAGTATCCGAGTGACTCGGCGGTTGTTGCCGACCCAGCCCACGCCCACATAGTCCGATACTGGACAGATGTCCTGGGGAACCCTGGAGCTGCGCAATCAGAAATGTTACTGCAATTGATCTACTGCAGAGCGGCCATCAACAGCGGGGAGCTTAAGATCATGCAAAGGGGCGGAAGACTGGCGCATGTCTTCGGTGACTATTTTGAATGGGTAATTGCCACCCGGGACTATGAAAATGCGGTTCGACGCTTGTATCTAGCGCCACCGGCAAACCCAAATACCCCGGGAGACTTTATATCCGCCCCGCCACAGCCTCCTACTCTATGCTATATGGCGCCAACCCCCCTGCGGGATTGGGTCTCTGCAAAAAACTCACAACGCGCTCTCGCAATGCGGGATGCGGTAAGGCAATTTAAGAAAGATTTGGACTATGCGATGCAGGAAGAAAGAAAGTATAGTTTTGCCTACACGGCATTAACCAGGCTCGAAGAGTTAGGGGTTCCCCTCCCGCAAGCCAAGGAATGGCTTGTTCGGCAAGTTGATTATTTACTCGATGAGTTTAAAAAGCGTCACTGGTACCTATACGACAGTGGCACGCCCGCGATGGTGGCGCTATGGTCTAAGCTTGATGAAGCGATCAACCTCAACTTTTTTCGGGCCTATACAAGGCCTGAGGACCTCACACAAGTCGCCGTGTTACCCGGAAAGTCTCCGGAAGGAACGCGGGAAGCAGTGGCCCTTTTTCACAATACACCTGGTGGCCTGGATACTCTTCTGGCTGAGGGCATTGCGTCGGGTCATGTTGTCCCCTTAGCGGAAACCCCCGCTTGGAAAAACGATTGCAATGATAACGGAAAATCATTCCAGCACCGTTTCTGGACACAGCTGTTGGGCGAACACGCGCCGGCTTTCTTAGAGAGATTTGACATGCTTCTGCAAGGCAGGATAAACGCAGCTGACAGCGCGGTATTTTGGGTGCAGCCAAAGACTCCGACAGCGACTCAACTGCAGAGGCTGGGAGTGCTCGGCCACAACGGTGGGCAAAGCCTGTTTGTCATGGATGCCCCCGGCCAACAGACCCCTCATGATCAAGTTCTGGAACGTCTTGGAATAAACAGCCCGGAGGTTCAGCTAAATCCGGAGTCCGGCTGGCGGCATACCCTTGCCCATGAGCTTGCCGCGCGCCTCGGAGGAGCAACGGAGTACCAGAGCCAGCTCATCACCTTGGCCTCCCTGCTCTACGATCGCCCGCCAAAAGGGTTTAATTCTTCAAATGTCCTGGACCCCGCAAACATCGGAAACGCTCTGAGAGCGTTTCTGGAAGCACAGGGGCTTCCTGGTGTCACTCAGGAACAAACCGCTCTTCTTGCAGCAGACTTAAGACTTTTTGTTCAACAAACCCCAGGGATCCCGTTTGCAGAGGATGCTTTGCCAGTGAAAATTGAAACGACACTCACCAGCACCAGGCTGCTGGAAAGATCTTTGTAAGCCGCTATCCTGCTCCCCGTTAACAGGAAGATGATTTCGAGTATACTGACCCCAGATTTAACTCGGATTTCGGGCTTGGGATTTACGGGCCTGAACAAAGCTCCTAACCCCTAAGATCACATAAACCAGCGAAACACCTGCCATGATCGACTGCGTCACAACCGCCATGGGCCGGTCCACTTCAGCTTGCGACAAAAGAGCCGGCAGTTGAAAGACTCCTCTGGCAGAACCCGCTAAACCCAGAACGGCCAAAACTAAACTGGCGTGGATGAGATGCTTGCGGAGATTGGGTTTTGATCCAGCCAATATTCCCATAATCGCAATGGGCAATCCAAAGAACGCGGGAATTAAAGCCGTAAAACTCGCTTGCCCGCTTAGAAAATAGGCCCCCAATCCCAATACAATCAACACCACTCCATAAACAAGTGTCACTCGACTCAATCTATTATCCTTTGTGTTTATCCTGCTCCCATTTTCATTTCTCATACCTCGACCAAAAACTGGTTTTTCTGCCGTGTTGTTTCCGGATTCCGGCTGCATATTCCTTATGGGGTAAAACGCTCTTCCAGTCTTGAATGGAATTTTCCAGCGCGTCGAGCTTCTTCAAACAGCGAACCGCGTGCGAATAGTACTTGGACTGGGCGCGTTTGAGGATGGATTCCAAAAGCGCCCGGTGCAGCGCGACCCTTGCGAGATGGCGGCCCACTTTTTCCATGGCGTCGGCCAAAGAAAGCAAGTGCGTATACAGGTCGCCATTAAGTTGATCCGACCGTGACAGGAGATATTCTTCGCATCCGAATAGGACAGCCGTTTTTCCTCAAAAATCTTCCGGACTTCTCCTTCAAGGATTTTGTCCCGCTGTTTTTCGCCCACAATGTCCGACAACATGGCCAGATTCTCATCGGAGCGGTGTCTGGTGAAAACGCGCCATGCGGCTTCAACAAGCTTTTCCTGAACCTTCAATTCGCGGTAAAGAGCCAAAAGCAATTGATCCCGCTCATTGGCGCGGAAGAACTCTCGGTTTGGAAGGCGCTCAAGCCAGGAAAGCGCGGTCTTCGGATCTCCGGATTCCGGATAAACTCGACCGATATCCTCGCAAGCCGACGCAGACAGTTCCGGCCATGAAACCAACCGCGCCTGTTCAAACAAAGCCGCGTCTTTGAGTTGACGGGCCAGGATTCCAATGGCTAACAGCCAGTGCCGCTTCCGGTACTCTCCCTCCTCCTTATCGGCCATGCTCCACAATCGCTGGATCCATCCGCGAATAAGTTTTTCCGGAGCGCACAAAACGCCTCATGCGCTTCAGCCCCGCCACTTTGGCTTTGAAATTTTTGACTTTCTCCTCGGAACTGGCAGTCAGCCGGCGCACAAGCCCCTCCGCGCGGTCATCGCAAGCCGCCATTTCCAGCAAAGCATCGGCCAACTCTTCCACGCCTTTTTCGATTAAACGGTCACGGACTTCCTTTTTCACAACTTTCACCCTCTATAGCTTAAAAAACATGCGGTCTATCCAGTTATACTAGCCCCGAAAGCCTCTCCGGGTTAGGGACAGTTTTGGCGGCAGTGTTAACACTACGCATTGTGTTCCCCTGCCAGCTTGCGATAGGCGCAGAAATCGCAGTCCTCTGAGGATTGCGGCAAGCTATCTTGCATAAGGCATTCCTTGGCTTCAATTACTGCTTTCTCCACCCAGCTGTCATCGGCATCGTAAGGCAAAATGATCGTTTTAAATACCAGCTTGTCTTGGAACGCTGATTCTTCTTTGACGGCATTCGCATACACGAAATAGCCCGTACTGTTCACCTGATAGCCTAAGCCGCGGAAAATCCATTGATACATTTCCATTTGCCGTTTGTAGGCCTCTCTCCACTCATCTTCAAGCGTCACTTCTCCGTCTTTGCTGGTGGACTTGTAGTCCACAATCAAGAATTCCCCATCCGGCTTTACCCAGATATCGTCAATGGCTCCGGTAATAATCAAATTAGTCTGTTCGTGATGGTACTGGGCCCCCACAAAGTTCTCCCGCCATTGATCCATTTTGCGATCCTGGTAAGGAATGGCATCCACGCCATATTTTTGCATGATTGGATGTGGCTTCCCCTGCTCACGGTATTGGTCGAATTCTTTCTTGAGCAGATGATCCACAGCAGAGTTGAGGGTGAATGCAGGGCCCCGGGGTTGGTCAATTCCAAGTCGGCGATCCAGGTAAAAGCAGCGTGGGCATTTTAAGAATCGCTCAAGGCGGGAGCGACTGAGCTTGTAGGGCTTGTTTGACTCGGGGTCAAAAAGGTTTCGAATTCTGCGCCTTAGAGGTAACGCCATCTAATTTCCAACTTTCGTATCGCTTTTCATCGCTGTCAGGTTGCACTATTCGGACTTTCCGAATAGTCGGTCTCAGATCCGTCTTTTGCTCTATATTTCTCAATATCGCTGACTTTACACTGCTCCCCGTATACTGCTCCCCGTTTGGACCCAGTGCTAGCAAATAACAGGATAACAAAAAGGCCGCCCGTTTGGGCGGCCTGAATTGGTGGAGGTTATAGGAATCGAACACTGCGCTGGATAGCGCGGTAGGACTGAGTCTGCGCGATTCGGCGTTTTGGAGTTACCCTGAAAATTACACTGCTAAATGGCCGCTGCGGCCCTGGCCTTCAAATTTGGCTCTGAATGAGAGTTTGGAAATTGCTATTGATCTATTATTCGAGGCGAGACTGATTGATCCCCTCGAAACCCTAAATTCGACTTTAGTGTGTTCATGACACACATCCCCCTATCCCCACAAACTTGTCGAATCCGTGCAAAATTCTCTCAACTTGCGCAATTCGCTTATCCAAACTCCCCGTGGCACGAATATAGGGAATCCGGCGCATGAAAAGATCCGCACGAATCTGCTCCTGAAATACCGCCCTGTTCATCTCTCCGCTGCGGTCCCACGTATTGTCGTAGGGAATGTCATCTTCGCACAGTACAAACAGGTCGTACCGTTCACGCGTTTTTTCCGCCAAGGCAACCAGGCGCGGATGAACCTGTCCATGGTAATAGAGTGAAAACATGGCTGTCGTCGTGGCGTCTGTATCCACAAAAAGGTACCGGTTGGCTCCCAGCATCAGGGAATCCTCCCTTTTAATGTGCCCCTCGGCAATCTCAATTAATTGCTCAGGCGTCAAACGCCGCTCCTCTTGGTGCTGCTCCCAATATTGCCTTCCATACTCAGGCATCCACACCGTATTGAACTTCGTCGCCAAGGATTGTGCCAAAGTCGTCTTTCCCGTTGACGGAGCACCCAGAAACACGACCTTAGTAACCAGGTCCCGGTAGACGGCCGGGTCAAGGTATCCACGATGAGTAAAGGGATCAGAACGGATCGCCGTCCCAGAAACCGGTACCGTATTTCGCTCCGGATCGACCTGGCAATTCTGTGCACCCAGCGCTTTACTGACATGATCTCCGTAGAATTCGCTGCTATAGAAATGTGTGACCTGCCTGCTCCCAAGTTTGGACAAAATATACTCCTCGTGGCGCCTCATGCCTTCAGGCTCACGGGTAATCTCCGAAGGCCCATCCCAAGCTTCGATCACCTCAACCTGGGGGTAGAGCTGCCGTATCCATCCAGCCCGTACCGGCAATGGGCATATTGTCACGTTCGGCGCATCATAGACCATCACAAGAACTTGATCTGTTTCTGATAGAGCTCTTTCGACCAAAAGTTGATGCCCTTTATGGAAGGGAGCAAACTTACCTAATGTCAAACCGACTTTCATAAGATCACGCAATCCCCAGCGCGTTATGGCAGGCCTTTCTCCAGGCAAAGAAACCTTGCACCGCCAGTATCAAAAACGCGCAATATAGGCCTGATGTCAGATACAGGCCTTTATATAGGTAAATTCCAATGGCAACCACATCCACACAAACCCAAAGGATCCAAGACTCCAACTTTTTCCTTGCCAGTAGCCACTGCGCCGCCAGGCTTGCCACTGTTGTAAATGCATCGCCATACGGCACCGCGGCGTCAGTCCAAGTCGCCATGCCATAGCCCCAACCGCAAGTACCGGCAACCACCGTCAGGCACCAGATTGTGCGGGCAATCTTGGAAAGAAGCGCCACAGGAACCGCAGCACGGTCATGCCCACCATGAAGCCAATAATGCCAGCCATAAATTTGAAGAACCACATAGACCACATGCAGGATTAGGTCAGAATATAATTTAACGTGATAAAAGATGAAGATGTAGAGGAAGACTTGTACTAAGCCTGTTGGCCAACACCAAATGTTTTGCCTGATTGTGAGCCAGACACATATAAAGCCGAAAATGACCGCGGTTGCTTCAATCCAAAACATCACTAGTCAGCATTCCAATCACCAAACGCCTTTCGCAATTCGTGACATAAGGTCAATCCAGTTATACTAGCCCCGGAAGCCTCTCCTTTGAAATAGTTCAGTTTTTTGGGGGCAAGGTCAAATCCCTGCAAACGGACCTGGACATCTGGCTTGATTCTTACAATAATGACCGCACCCATCAGGGCAAAATGTGCTGCGGCAGAACTCCCAGAGTGACTCTGGAGGATGGAAAACAAATCTGGAAGGATAAGTTTGTAAACCAAAACTAACCTGACAGTCGCTTCCTCAATATCGGTAACTGTCAGATCGCGTTTGAACTACTACACGTCAAAATTAAAGCAGCTTACGCCCAGTTATACCTCAATTCCTCCACAATCCCCTAGAGTGCCGACCTTGAAGTCAATACCTGAGTCTTGGCGCTCTTCACTTTCTTGGCTTTTAAGCTCATTCGTTTCAGCTGTGGAGATCAGACGGTTTCCACTTATGGGTGCCAAGGCCCTGAGGCTTTCCAGACTTCCTTAAAGACTTGATCCTTGCTGATTACCTCCAGAGGCTTAACCAAGAAATCTTCTATCGATTTTGCCGCCATACTCAACTGTTCAGGAGCATGATTGATTTGCCTCTTCGATAAGAATGCCTTCCACAACCCCTGCCGGTCGGATTGTTCGTCATAAATCTCTTCTGTGAAAAGAGGCGCACCCTGCGGCAATGGCGTTTTCCGGCGATCAAATGTCTTTTTGATTGCTCCGGCCAGATCGGCTCCCTTGAAATCAAAGCGCCTTGCCAAAAGCCAAAGGTCGTAGAAGTCTTTCATCCGGCTGTTCGCAGAGCCGAGGTAAATCATGGATTCAAATTTCTCGCTGACAACGCTCTCGGCCGTATATCCCTTGAGATGCGGCTTTGGAAAATCCAATATCGCCGGGTAATCAATCGCCCGGGGTCGCGGGTAGACGATGTCTCCGAATCCGAAATCAATCTGCATGGGAATCAGCGCTCGATCGACAAATCCCCGAAACTTGACACGAATGCCTTCGTAATCCGCG
This sequence comes from Candidatus Omnitrophota bacterium, assembly GCA_016929445.1. Lineage (NCBI taxonomy): Bacteria > Pseudomonadati > Candidatus Omnitrophota > Candidatus Omnitrophota bacterium. The sequence goes on along the minus strand of JAFGIU010000011.1, from coordinate 23,890 downwards.
TCCTCCTTTATCTTCTCTGCCCTGGTAGTATCTGGGTCAAAAGTGATTCCGTCCGGCACGACCTGAACTTGACAAATCCCCTTGACCACGTTCTCGATCACCGCAAGCTCATTACCGAGCCGCGCCAGAAAATCAATATCCCGCGTCGTCCTTCTCTCAGGGACATCCCAGGCAGTAAACATCAAAGCGCCTTTGAGGATGAACTGCTCCGCATATTCAGACTGGCTGAGACGGTAAAGAAAGCGCTCCATGCCGTAATATTGAAGAATCTCGGCAAAAGGCTGCTTGCTTCCTTCAGCTTTATTCTGAAGCTTGGCCAGCACGGAGGCTCCGACATTCTTGACTTCGTTTTTCACAGGAGGGATTCCAGCACAGGTTTGATCACGTTCCCGACCCGGCAGATTTTCGCGTAGCGCATGATTTCGTTGGGAGACACCCGTTTTTCTTTCAGCCCGATTTTCAGAGCTTGCCTTGCGACATCCGCCCCAATCTTGTTGCGAAATTTAAAACAGTCGGCAAGGGTCTTGGCCAGGCTGTAAATTCTTACCTTGCGGCCCTCCAGGATGTGCTCCTCAATCCCCGCTTCCCAGGTTTTTGCAGAAAAGAAATAGTACCTGACAGGCGGGTAGCCGATCTTGTTGGCATAGTCGCCGCGTCTGATTGCAAGATCCACGGCATGGGGTATTTCATCCGTTGCTTCATGGAAGGAAAGCGCGGAGATGAGGCAGACGACCGCCTTAGGGCATTTGATCGTGACCGTCACCAGATCCGGATTGGAAAGAGCCTTGCCCTCGGCCAGCCTATAAAGGGCACGGTCCACCTTTTGTACAACACCGGAGTCCAGCAGGTCTTTCAGATTGGTTTTGTTGAAACCGGCTTCAAGAACTTCCGCATAGCTGACGATCCCATTCTTCTTCCTGAAAAAGTCTGAAAGGCTCTCAGTTCTGGAGTTCATAGAGCTATCCCCTATTCCTTTACACTTATCAACAAGTGTATCGTATTAGGGATATTAAGTCAAGGGGCTTACCGGTCACGGAGAATTAGAATCAATACGCTCTGCTCGGTAGTTCAAGGGTGTCGGATGGCACTGCTTTGATGGATTCCCCTTTAAGCCCATCCAGATGATCCGCCCATTCCTGCATCATTATCCGGCGTTCCTTCAAATATTCCGCAAAATTATAGGCAGCCCGGACGCTGTTCTTCTCCGCATGGGCCATCTGGCGCTCGATCCAGTCGCGGTTGTAGCCCTTTTCGTTCAGGCGGGTGGCTGCCATGCTTCGGAAGCCGTGGCCTGTCATTTCATCCTGTTCATAGCCCATCTGCCTCAGGACGGCATTGACCGTATTCACGCTCATGGGGCGTCCATTCATGCGGATGCCGGGGAAGAGGTATTTCTCCTGTCCCGTATGCGGCTGAAGTTCTCTCAGAATCTTCAGGGACTGCCGGGAAAGCGGCACGATATGGAGGCGGCGCAATTTCATCTTTTCAGCGGGGATGCGCCATTCCTGGGCCTTGAAGTCGATTTCAGACCACTCAACGCGCCTTAATGCCCCCGGCCTCACGAAAACCAAGGGGGCAAGCTTCAAAGCAGCCTTAGCGACTACCCAGCCTGTATAACCGTCAATAGCACGCAAAAGGGCACCGATTTCTTTAGGGTCGGTGATGGAAGGGTGATGGCGTTCCTTAACCGGCGGCAAGGCGCCTTTAAGGTCAGCGGAAACATCCCTCGCTGCACGGCCCGTGGCGATGGCATACCGAAAAACCTGCCCGCAGGATTGGCGAACCCTATGCGCGGTTTCGATCTTTCCTCTTGCTTCTATCCTTCGGAGAACTTCCAGAAATTGTGGGGCAATGATCTCGCCTATTGGCACTTTGCCCAGAATTGGAAACACGTCGTTTTGTAGCCTCATAATAATCCGGCTGGCATGTGTGGGCGCCCAGTTGGGCGCGTGCTTGCCGAACCACTCGCGGGCCACAGCCTCAAAGCTGCTGGTAGCCTCTTTCTGAGCTTCTGCCCGCTGATTCTTTCGTGCAGCGCTAGGGTTGACACCCTCGGCCAGCTGCCGGCGGGCATGATCCCGCTTTTCCCTGGCCAATTTGAGGGACACATCCGCATAGATACCCAAGGAAAGTAGTTGCTCCTTGCCCTGGTAGCGGTACCTGAACCGCCACCACCTGGACCCGTTAGGGTTGACCTGAAGATAGAGGCCACCCCCGTCTGTAAGTTTCTGGAGTTTCCCGTTGGATTTGGAGTTTCTGATGGCAGTGTCGGTGAGCGGCATTTTGAGCTGTTACCTTCAGGTTGAAAAGTTACCCTCACCATTGTTGGCTGTCAATGGATTTCTTGGGAAGGCGCTGGATAGGTAGAAAGCAAAAACCCCTGATTTCTCAGGGGTTTAAGCACTTCTTTGAACTGCCTTGGATGATGCTGGATTTAATGAATGGTGGAGGCGGCGGGAATCGAAAATCACGCACCAAGCCGCGTGGTTACTGCATATCTTTGATTCTTAGTTTAGTAGGTACCCCCAAAGATACCCCCAAATTTTTCTGCTGCACTCTCTAAACGTCTATCTTGATACCCCATCTAATCTGAACCAGTTATCCTCTTGACCCACTCTGCCATGAAAGGTGGACTGGCATCGTCTTTTACAATGCCGGTAGAGCTTGGACGAAAAAGTGCTTGAAGAATTAGCCTGCGGTCTTCATCCTCGGGCATTTTACCCTCGTTAATAAGGGCAAGGTAAGTCTGCATCATAGTTTCTCGCTCCTTGGCGTCACTGAAAAGATGCATATTGCTCAACAAAATACGCACTAATATTCTTATGATCCAAACGCCAATCGTTGCCACTAAGGCGACCAAACCTACCTCTGTGAAGGTCAAGTTGGCTATAGTCCCCTCGATCTTCAGCTTTGTGATTGTTAAGTACAGGAAAAGCCCAACTATACAGAACGCAACTATTGTTGCAACCGCAAAACCAATTGCGAGATTTTTGTGTCTTACTGCTTTCGTCCCCCAATAGGTGACCGCTGAGTGTAGTCCAAGCTTCTCTTGGTAAACGTTTTCTAATTCCTCAAACTTCTTATCAATCGCCTTGCCTCGTTCCTCAGATTCTTTCCCGGATTGCTCCATAAACTGAGTAAATTGACTCACTCTCTCAGTAGATTTGGTTTCTTCAGAACCACAAAAATTTTCAAATGATTCCTTTAAGGAATTGAGATTTTTCTTGGTGTCGTTGAAATACTCCTGCCAAGCATCCTTGACTTTCTTAAGAGCCGCATTTTCGCTCTTAGCATTTCCCTTAATGGCGCTTTCGTAAAGAAATGCTCTAAACATTCCCCTTTGGCCAACAATGGAATTGAAATTGACGCTTCCGTTGTCTTCTAAAAAGGTCGCTAACATGGTACCTGCAATGGCGTACCTCTCGCTCTCTGTTGAATCACATATTTGTTTTAGCAATTCACACTTGGGTGAGCTTCCCAAGACGGTTTTCTCGTTGACGTAGATTCTTTGAAACTCTTGAGCAAGTTCATTGAGGGACCTTTGGAGCTGGTCACCCTGGGGCTGTTTCTTAGCGTGTTCAAGGCGGCTTTGAATCGAGTCCAGGCCACCCAGTTGTTTCTGGATAATCCGAGATCCATTGTGTACATTCCTGAGAGGCTGCCGAATCCACTCCCATAACTCCCGTTCCTTTTGGAGCCACTCCTCTATTTCCTTCAGGGAATGAAATACAATTTGCCCATTTTCAGGGCCAACCTCAACAGTTAATTCTATGCTTGCTTGCTTCTCTTCCATTCTCTCTTCCTCAAAGACCTCCACGTCCATGTCAAACTATTTTACAGGCTTGTGAATCTTCTGCCCAGCCTCAAACTCCAGCCCTCTCTCATAGGAAAGACTTTCGCTTAAACCTGGGTTTTGCAATAGGTTCCCCTTCTCTAAGACTCTTCCCCTCCCTTACTCGTCCTTGTCCAAATCCATTTCTTTACTTTCCCTTCCATTCCCTTCCAAAGGCGAATGTGCGGTGCGCATTCGGCGTTTGTTCGGCGAATCCGGCACAACCCCCTTGCGGTCCGGGTGTCGGTAGGTCGGCTGGTCAATCCGCTGATGTTTCTTCCAGCCCGTGACTTCCCAGTACTGCTCATTTCCAACTTCGTATCGAACGATCAGGCCTTCTTTGATCAATTGGTCGATCCATTTCTGAATGTCCTTTGATTCAAAATCGTCGCCGGGGAACACTTCCATCTTCAGGCGTTTAATATGCGCCTTGTGCCGTCCGGCATCATCACAAAAATTCCAAAGCCCGATAAACAAGAGTCGTGCCATGGGATCAAGCTCCGTAATCTGTTCGCTTGTCCAGAACTCAGGTTTTATGGTTCTTATTCTGGCCATGAGCTTGTCCGTCCATTTTTTTGACCGACAATTAAATACTCATATTTTGTGAGACAAGGCATCATTTATTTCTGCCCTGCCTTCCGTGTTCTTGTTCGACTCTCCTTGATACGGCCTTGTACCCAGGCATCCACCTCCTCTTCGATCCAGCCAACCGCCCTCAAGCCCAGTCGGACTGGCCTTGGGAACCCACCAGTCTTGATTCTTTCGTAGATGCCTGACCTGGATAATCCAGTACGCTCTTTAACCTTAGGAAGCCTAAGAATTGTATCCGACATGTCTGAACCCCCTTGTTGGTTTGTGGACGGGTTCAGATTACGCGGGGCGTAGGGCCGAATTTCTAATTGGAAAAGAAAAATTCTAATTGGAAAATTGAATGTCAATCGAGGGGCTTATCTTCGAGGTAGGCTTCCATAACTTCAGCGACATCTTTGAGAACTGGAAGGATCGCCTGATAACTTACGTTTGCACCCACAGTCTCCGTCCACTTCCGCACACGCTGGGCCAATGCCCTTTGTCTTGGGTCTACACCCGCCTTCATGCAAAATGCAGCCATAATTCCCAACAACGTTCGCCGGTGCCGACTTCCAAGCGGTTGATCTAGCTTATCTTTTGGACCAGCACTCATTTGTTGAAGGGTCGTCCTCAAGTGAGCATTTTCAGCCAACAGCTCCTTCACCACAGCTCTTAGCTTATCGAGATCATCAGAAAGTGGGCTTCGCCTTGAGGCCTCAGTCAGAATTACACGCCCCAAACCGGTATAACCAACTTCTCTCAGATAACGGACTTCATCTATAAGGCTCGCCACAATCCCAGCCTCGTCCTCCTCATACTTATCGAAGGCTTGCCCAGGATTATGCCCAAACTGCCCTACCCACTCTCGCAATGCTTCATAGCCGACAAAGGTATTTTCAGCATCAATAGCTCCATCAAGGCTCCTTCTACAAAAAGCCGGCTTTAGGTTGCCCCCCTGAATAGCATCAACCAGAGCCTTTTCAAACTTCTCGCTATACCCAATTACGGCACTCACCAACTTCGGGTCTTTGGGATTATAGAGTTCCTCTTCTGGGATTTCGGCTTCGATCTCCCCTTGCATCCACTTGTCCACAGCAATCAATCGAGCAGCATCTCTCAGGGGCAGATGCCATATACCAAGCTGAGGCACTTTTGACAACACCTCATAATCACGCAGACCCCTTTGCCCCCAAGAAGACAGGTCTGCAAGGACCAGATGTTCTCTCTCTGATTTTTCACGACTCACTTCGGACCGACCATTCTAGGCATTGGCTTCCTCATCCCACTCTGAACACAGCACCTCAGCTTGCTCCAGAACTGTTTGAGTGGCTTTTTCCTGTTTGTCGGGAGGATACCCATATTTTCGGAGGATTCTTTTCACAAGAACGCGAAGATGCGCGCGCACGTTTTCCCGGAGAGTCCAGTCAATTGAGATATTGTTTTTCACAGCCTCAACCAACTCTCGCGCAATCAGGCGTAAGTTCTCATCACCTAGAACCTTGACCGCACTATCATTCGTCTCTAAGGCATCATAAAAGGCCACTTCGTCCGCGTCTAACCCAAGCGCCTCACCCCGGCGTCCTGCTTCGCGCATTTCCTTGGCCAAGCCAATCAGTTCCTCAATCACTTGGGCAGTCTCAATAGCCCTGATCTGATATTTCCGAATGGATTGCTCCAACATCTCCGCAAAAGACCGGGCTTGCACCACATTTCTTCGGCTCCGGGCCTTAATCTCTCCATCCAGCAGTTTCTGTAGCATCTCCACAGCCAGATTCCGCTGAGGCATATCCCTCACCTCCGCAAGAAACTCATCTGACAATATGGAGATGTCCGGCTTCTTTAGTCCCGCCGCAGAAAAAATATCCAACACTCCTTCGGAAGCTACAGCTTTGGAGACAATCTGACGTATGGCATGGTCTAGCTCGTCTTTGGACTTCTTACCGTTGGTAACGCGCTTGCGCAAAACAGCCCGGACTGCCTGGAAAAACCCAACATCATCCTGAATTTCCAGTGCCTCTTCTCTGGGAATCGCCAATGCAAAAGCCTGGGAAAGTTCTGTGACAGCTTGTATGAGCCTCTCCTTTCCATCTTGCTGCTGCAAAATGTGCTCCTGGGCAGATGGAAGGAGGCCAAGGCGAACCTGGGACGAACCGGTAATCCAAGCAGACCAATCAAAGCCGTGAAAAAGACCACAGCAAATTTCATATTTCTCCTGCATCAGTGCCACGGCCTCGTCTTGATCAATGGCTGTCTTACCCGTTCCTCCGCTCTCTGTGTAATTGGCCAGAGCTTTCTTCAAATCATGTGCCAGACCCAAATAGTCCACAACCAGCCCACCTGGCTTATCCTTAAACACCCGGTTCACTCGCGCTATTGCTTGCATGAGTCCGTGGCCCTTCATCGGCTTATCCACGTACATCGTATGCAGGCAAGGCGCATCAAAACCCGTCAGCCACATATCGCGCACAATCACTATCTTGAAAGGGTCCTGCGCTTCTTTGAACCGATTCGCCAGTTCTTCCCTTCTTCCCTTGGTGCGCGCATGGAAGGCAACCCTCGGCCCCTCTGAGGCATTGCCAGTCATCACCACCTTGACCAAGCCCTTTTCGTCCGCCTCATCGTGCCAATCTGGACGCAGCTTGACGATGGCATCGTACAGGTCCATGCAAATACGTCGGCTCATGCACACAATCATGGCCTTGCCATCCATCACCTCTAACCTTTTCTCAAAGTGCTTCACTAAATCCTCAGCTATCAGGCCAACCCGCTTTTCAGCCCCCACAAGGGCTTCCAACTGCGCCCACTTGGTCTTGAGTTTTTCCTTGTCTTCAACCTCCTCTTCTTCAGTGGCTTCTTCAAACTCAGGGTCAATGTGCGGACGTTCCGACTCGTCCAACTCCAATTTCGCTAATCGGCTTTCGTAATAGATTGGAACCGTGGCCCCATCTTCAACCGCTTGTTGAATGTCATAGATGCTGATGTGATCGCCAAAAACTCTGCGGGTATCTTTATCTGCATTTTCAAGCGGCGTACCTGTAAAACCTATAAACGACGCATTGGGTAGCGCCTCGCGCATGTGGCGCGCAAAACCATCAATAAAATCGTATTGGCTCCGGTGGGCTTCATCAGCAAGCACTACAATGTTTCTCCGTTCGGAGAGCAGAGGATGCTTCCCACCCTTCAGATCAGGAAAGAACTTATGTACCGTAGTAAAGATCACCCCACCGGAAGCTCTCCGCAGTCTATCACGTAAGTCCTCGCGGCTTTCAGCCTGTTCAGGAAGCTGCCGGAGTAAATCCTGGCAGCGGGAAAACGTACCAAACAACTGGTCATCTAAATCATTTCTATCCGTGATCACTACTAAGGTAGGATTCTCCATGCCTGGGTGGAGGACGACACGCCCAGCATAGAACGCCATAGTCAAACTTTTACCCGCTCCTTGCGTGTGCCACACAACTCCAATCTTCTTGTCTCCCGGCTTGGAATCTTGCGGCGCACCTGCGTAGTACGTACCACCCTCTCCAGATAGCGATGCCCCTCCCAGTTGATTGGAGGCTCGTAGGGTCTGTTCGACTGCCACGTTCACGGCATGATATTGGTGGTAACCGGCCATCTTTTTGACCAGCTTTCCACCGCCCATGTCTTCCAAAACAATGAAATGCCTGATCAAATCCAAAAACCGACGCTTTTCAAAGACGCCTTGGATCAACACCTGAAGCTGCACCAACATAGAGTCTGCTAATCCCTTGCCCCCAATGGTCTTCCACGGCATGAACCATTCGCGTCCCGCTGTTAATGTCCCGAGTCGTGCCTCAAGTCCATCGGAGATCACTAGAGTTTCGTTGAAGGTAAATAACGATGGGATTTCTTGCTTGTAGGTTTGGAGCTGTTTGTAGGCTGACCAAATATCCGTGTTTTCATCAGCAGCATTTTTTAGCTCTATCACAGCCAGCGGCAACCCATTCACGAAAACCACCACATCGGGCCGCCGAGTATGCTTGTTCTCGCACACGGTGAATTGGTTGACCACCAGCCAATCATTGTTGTCAGGATCATCAAAGTCAAAAATGTTTGCTTGGTCGCCAGCGATCGTCCCGTCTGGCCGCTTGTATTCAACCGTTACACCTCTGGCAAGCATCCGATGAAATTCTCGGTTGTTCTCCAAAAGCGAAGACTTTTCTGGAATAGTCAGCTTTCGGTAGGCTTCTTCAAGAGCCTCGGTGGGTAGATTGGGGTTCAGATTCGTCAGAGCTTGGCGAAGGCGAGCAGCAAGAACGACATCTCCATAGTTGGGATGCTCTCGTTCGGCTTCAGGTTCCCCAAAAGCAATCTCAGGACCATGTTTGAACTCGTACCCTAGCCCCTGAAACCATTCAAGGGCTGCTTCCTCGACTTCTGATTCGGTAAACCTCGCCATACTCTATCCAAGTGTTTCATATCCTTGGCGGATAATGTCTGCCATCAAATTGCGACGTTCAACCAAGAAAGTCGCGTAATCTAGATTCTCCCATCCCTCCGGAAGAGCGTGGAATCTTTGCATTTCTAGCCAATCTGCAGATGCAAACCGCCTCTGGATTTCTGGCACGTATTCAGCAGGGGGCATATCGCTAATCGCCAGATTGTCCGGCCATTCAAGGAGTGCGAAATTTGCCATTTGATTGATCACCTTGAGATCATCAATCCCCTGTCTCTCCAGCCAAGCTCTCGGGAAAAGATGATGGCGCTCTAAAGCTTTTCTCGTAGTTTGCACAGTGGGATCAATCAACTCGTTCACCCGTTTATGTGAAAATAATACAGGCGCACCCAACCGATTTTGCGCTGCAACATAAGCGAACAGTTCAGGGTTGCGTGCTGAGGATGAGTCAAGCTTTGCCGGAAGGTTGATCGTCCAGAAATCGTTGGTCAAATCAGAAGCCATCATATTGTGAAGTAATTCCACAAACTGAGTGTCTGTCTTGATGTTTTTAAGCCTGTTTAAATCCCCGTCCATAATGGTTTCCGGCGAGCTTGTATACCGGCCCGTCAGAGTTGTAAAAAAGAACCAGCGGCCAATCACCTTCTGGAGGACATGCTCAGGTACGGAGAACCTTATCCGGCCGATTAGGTAAAAAGCATAGGCATAAAGAAGCGCGTTTTTGGAAGAAACCATGGCTCCACTGCGAAATCCTGCTCCTACCAGAGCGCTAAAAAACTGATGCCAATTTTTTAAATCCAGCACTTTAGCCTGGGCTTCTTGCAAGACTTGGAACTGAGCCTCTCGCCTTTCGGACGAAAACTCGCCGGATTCTAAGTCCTTCCCCCGGAGTACCTGGTAAACACTTTTCAGACGCCCTCGACTGAATCCAAAAGCAATCGAGACACGCAAGAGCTGGTCTGGGTCTGGCTGAATAAAGTGATTAAACGGCGAGGCGCCCTTATTCGATGTGGACGGTTTCCTTGAATTGCGGCAAAATTCCTCCAAAGCATGACGGCCTTTGTCCCAAAAAACCGAAAGCAGTGTCAAAATAAAATCAGCCTGGTTGAGCTTCACGCCTTCGCTGTTGATACGAACGAAAATATCAGCCACCTGCTCTTCATCAACTGTCGATGCTATTTCAAGGGCTGTGAAAGGGTACTTTTGCAGATCGAAAAGGCGATCCAAGTTGTGGCTGATAATTTCTTCTTCCTCGCCGCTTAATTCGGACTTTTCCCCAATCTTTTGGAGAAAACCCTTGACCATTTGATAGCTGGATTTTCCCGATGCCCAAAGCTCTGAGATATTGGGAATCCATTCAGGATCTCGGCGAATAGCCGCATCTGCGACTTCAAATTTGCCATCCTGAGGGTGAAAGGCGATCTCGATTTCACGTTCCCGGTAATCTTGATCCAAAACCTTTCGGCCTCGAAACACCGCGTACAAAGATGTCAAACGCTGCTGGCCGTCCACAATCAGCCGAGAAGGAATGGAGTGCCGCTTGTTCTCCAAACCGATCTGCTTGACCCCATTTGTCTGGGCGTTTTCCCAAAACAATAGATAACCGACCGGAAAACCCCGATACATCGAGTCAAACAAATCCCTCACCTTAGCGTTTGACCACACAAAAGGACGCTGAATATCCGGCAGGCCAATATCACCAATGTCAATGTAGTGAAGCAGCGCCGATAGATCGTAATCTACACGTTTGAAGCAGGTTTTTAGTTCACTCAAGTTTGTTCACTCATAAAATATCAATCAGGCCGCAAGCTGCTCTCGATAATCTTCACGCTGGCTCCACAGCACTGGGTTTATATCGTAATTTCTCAAAGCATCGACGACACCCTCAGAAATTTCACGCTCCCGATCATTAAGAAAGGCGTAAATTCTAGAGCCTTGCGGGCGCACTTCCTTAATATCAATCCACGAAAAGGTAAGTAATTGGACAGTCTCTTTGTTTGGGCGATTAACAGCACGCAACAACCGTTCAGGTTGTTTTCGAGAAGAAGGGATAACAAAATCAAACAAGTGATCAAAGCTTGATTTACCAGTAAACTTGACCTTAGAGGTATACCGCACCTCATTTAGATCAAGCCATCCCTGAACGTCTTCATAGAAAACACTCGCAATGGTGGGGGCAGCCAAATAAAAGAGATCATTAACAGCCATAATGGCCTGAATAAGATTATGCTTTCTCAAGGCAAAATTATCAGCCGAAGCATGGACAAGCAACTCACCTTCTTTGTTGGCAACACCAAATCCGTTAAGAGTTACTTTCAAGAGATCCTTGCGTTTTGGCGAGTCGAGATTGCATCCAGACTGTTCTAAATCAGTTATGGTATATCTATCGTCCGTAAGCAAATAGCCGTGACCCTCCTTTTTGACGTATATCTGGATATAGTCATTATGGCGATCAAGGCATGGCGTTGTAATTTCTACCCAAGAACTGCCTACCTCTCGAAGCAATGTTTTGTCTTTGAGCCAATTGATGTAATCGTGAATAAGCTGTCTGATTTCCTCAATCATCAGAAAAGACCTCTTTCAATATTTGGAGGCTGGCTGATATTACAATAGCGCATAAAGTCCTGCAGCGTCTGCCATAGGTCACTGGTATTCGTAAACCTTTCTTCAGGAACTGGTATCGCCCATTTGTCCCCATATCCCTCCCGGTATATATGCAAGTGAGGGCAAGGAATTTCCTCATCGTCCGGATTTCTATGAGGTGCGCCTGCCAAATCCAATCGTACTAACACAACCACTTGTCGGCCTCTATTCTGATAAGTAGATTTTGCAAGGTCAATCCTCGCACGGCGAATATCGAGCAAAAATTTTTCACGCCGATCGGAAGATTGAAGAGGTATGGCCAATGCTCCCCCTCCAAAAGGAAACTCATAGGAGTCATCGGAAATCCTATGCTTTTCCAAAGCAATAAGGGCATCTGCTTCTGATTGTGTCAAATCAATTTCAGCCACCGAAAACACCCTTTATCATTTGTCAGTTTCCTTTTTCACCACCTCACGCTCCATGTAAGCCATTCGATTGTGCATCTCGGCCCGCAGCTCGTTCTTGCGGAAAAGAAAGTCAGGTTTCTCCCTCATACAACTGCCTCAGGTTGCTTTCTTGAATTTACCACTCGCAACTTACCTGAAACGAGCTTAGGCAGCAGCGTGTCACGCAGTTCACCTAGAATTTTGGATTCTTCAAGATTTCGTGCCATACGATCATAGAGTGGTTTTGAAATACTGCTAAACTGCTCCACCAAATCACTTGGTGGTATTAGCACCTCCATCGCTAAAAGATCTTCTGGTTTCACCCTCTGATGACTACTTGAGGTGCCTGTGACCATGCCTTTAAAGGTTTGCTGAAAGCCTTCCGATTGGAGAAGTCCGTACAGATATTCTTGGTTAAAACCACTGCGGGGGCACAAAACGATAAACTCTGTCGAAGCCACAGAACGCTTAGCAAAATTAATCTTAGGAAACCAAACACGCGAAATGCGGGGGTTGAGCTTAGAAAGCATGATGGTCTTTGGAGGAACCAGGAATTTATTGCTCTGAATTTGTTGTCCAAGCTCTGCTTTCGGCATCCGTGCATTATCGTAGGCGGGAATACTGTAATGGTCGAAACTTTCCTCTGGGTACTGTCTCGGAATAACACTTTCCCGACTGATTGCTGCAAGTTCATCAAAATTTCCAACCCTCCAGCTTTGCGGCACCATTTCTTGAACAGAATCTACAAACCAGGATTTGAAAATAGCCCTCGCAATGGCTTCTAATGTTTCGCTCATTCGGCGGTTGAGTTCGATTTTGTCGTCCAGGGTGCCGAGGATATGGGCAATGGCGCGTTGAACTTCAGGCTTTGGTACTACTATAGGTATGGAACAAAGAATCGTTTGATTGAGCAGTGGTTGTCCTGATCCGGCTCTCCAATGGTTTAGATCAATGGTTTTGAGTACGTAGTAAAGGAATCTAGCGCCATTTTCATCAATAGCATTCGCCCGAATTGCATTATCTGTCACCCAGCATTTCTGCTTACTAAAATAAAGTGAGCCACAATAAGTGCCTACTCGCCCAATTACAATGGTTTCTGAATCAGAATTTGTATCGCTAGCAAATCCAATTACGCCATTAGAACCATACACAGGGTGGGGCAAGTTCTCAGCACGATCGGGGCTTGTCTTACCATTTGAAAATGATAAAACCTTTCCAAGTGTGGTTGAGCTCCAATCATCCTCCATACCCAAGCTCCCTCAAATTCGCTTCAATCGCATCATCGAGTTTTCGCCCTTGTTCCATTTGCTCCTTCAACTGCGCAGTCAACCGCTTCATCTTGTCTTCAAAAGGCTCACCGTCATCTTCAACTGCTTCGGCGCCCACATAGCGCCCTGGGGTAAGAACATGTCCATGCTTACGGATTGCTTCCAAATCCACAGCCTTACAAAAACCGGGCACATCTTCGTACTTTTGCTTGCTGTCTTTATCGCCGCGCCAGGCATGGTAAGTGTCTGTAATACGGGCCATGTCCTCTGCGTTAAGCTCCCGATGGGTACGGTCAACCAAAGTGCCGAGTTTCCGTGCATCAATAAACAAAATCTCCCCTCGGCGATTTCGGAAACGTCCGTTTTTCTTGTCGCGGGCAATAAACCAGAGACACACGGGAATCGGGGTTGAGTAAAACAACTGGCCAGGTAAAGCCACCATGCAGTCCACCAGATCCGCCTCAATAATCGCTTTGCGAATTTCTCCTTCCCCAGATTGATTGGAAGACATGGAGCCGTTGGCAAGCACAAAGCCTGCAATCCCGTTTGGCGCAAGATGGTAAATAAAATGCTGGACCCAGGCGTAGTTGGCGTTGCCTGTCGGAGGAACTCCGAACTTCCATCGCTGATCTTCCTTGAGCAATTCCCCGCGCCAATCACTGCTGTTAAAGGGAGGATTGGCCAAGATATAATCCGTCTTCAAATCCGGATGCTGGTCATTGTGGAAGCTATCTCCATGAGTGATGTTGCTGTCTATCCCCCGGATGGCAAGGTTCATTTTGGCCAGCCGCCATGTCGTGTAATTGGACTCTTGCCCAAAGACGCTGATTTGGCTCTTGGCCCGGCCTCCGTTTCCATTGCCGTTGGAATGGTGTTCGATAAAATTCGCGGATTGCACGAACATTCCCCCAGAACCGCAACAAGGATCAAACACACGGCCCTTATAGGGCGCCAACATCTCCACCAGCACTTGCACCACGGAGCGCGGCGTATAAAATTGACCGCCCTTTTTCCCCTCGGCACTGGCAAACTGAGAGAGGAAATACTCATAGACCCGGCCCAAAATGTCTTTAGAGCGGCTGTCCTCATCCCCAAGGCCGATGTTGCTGACCAGGTCTATGAGCTGCCCCAACCGCTGCTTATCCAAACCGGGGCGGGCATATTCTTTGGGCAACACGCCTTTGAGGGTGGGATTATCCTTCTCAATCGCAATCATGGCGTCATCTACAATCTTGCCGATGGTGGGCTGCTTGGCATTGGCCTTCAGGTTTGACCAGCGAGCGGGCTTAGGAACCCAAAAAATATTGATCGCCCGATATTCGTCTTGATCCTCTGGGTCAGCCCCCTGTCCCTTTTCAGCTTCCAGTCGGGCGTGCTGTTCTTCAAAAGCGTCCGAGATGTACTTCAAAAAAATAAGGCCGAGCACCACATGCTTGTACTCGGCCGCATCCATATTATTTCTGAGAGCATCTGCTGAGGCCCAGAGTTGGGCTTCAAACCCTAAATTTGCGCCATTGTTTTTTGATCCTGACTTCCTAGATGATCCCTCTGTTGTCCTGCGTTTGCCCATAATCTCCCATAACCTCCAGTGATGTCTAAAGTTGTCAACATTTTAGTCCAGGGATGTCCGGGGGTCAAAGATTCTGTCAGGAAGCCCCTCCTAAGAAATGTTAAGGTTTGTTAGCATTTGTTGGTATTGCTAAGGTTTGATAAGGTTGTGGGTGAAAATGCTAAAGAGCAGAAGATTTAATGAGAAGCCAACACCTGAGTTTTGGCGCTCTTGGCTCTTCTGGGTTTGGGTTTAATGACGATTTCCACGTCCCTATCCAAGGCGTTCAGAAGCTCAAAGAGGTGTTCTAGAGAAAACATGCTCAGCTTGCCGTTCATCAGGCAAGACACCTTGGATTGGGGAATCCCGAGTATTTCAGCGGCTTGCAGTTGGGTCAAACCCCGCTTTTTGATAATGTCCGCGATCCGAGCCATGACTTGCGCGCGCGTCTGAACGCGTTCGGGGTGAGAGACCTTAAGGTCTTCAAAAACATTGCCACTTCCTCTGTGGATTTTTTGCTTTGTACTCATGGACTGTGTTCCTTACTTGTATGTCGCCCGATAATCTTCTTCCGCCACACGGAGTCGTTGCCTAATCAAATCAATATCCTGTTGTGGCGTTTTGATACCGCTTTTAGATTTCTTCTGGAAGCAATGCAACACATACACAACTTCCCGAAATTTCACGGTGTAAACCGCCCGGTAAGTGTCTCCGTCATGGCGTTCAATAATCTCCAAAACACCCGCACCGCCGAAACCCTTTAACGGCTTAACCGTCTGTGCCCTTTCCCCTTTTTGGGCCAAAAAGAGCGCATAACCTACGTCTTGCTTCACTTCTTCAGGAAACGCTCTTAGGTCCTTTAAGGAGGATCCAACAAAATCCAATGGTTTCAAAGCGTGTGAGTCATTCATAATATACCATATTTGGTATAATCAGTCAATCCCTTTTCCCCTCTATTTTTCGTCCTTGAGCCCATCCAGATAATCCGCCCAGGCTTGCATCATCCTTCTACGTTCCTCCAGATACTGCCCTCGATTATAAGCGGCCCTCACAGTATCCCGTTCAGAATGGGCAAGCTGTCGCTCGATCGCATCGGCGGGCCAACCTTGCTCGTTCAGAAGACTACATGCCATGGAACGAAACCCATGTCCGGTCATTTCCTTTGAGTCATATCCCAAACGCCTCAGTGCACCATTTACCGTATTCTCAGACATGGGGCGGCCATTAGACCTGGCTCCTGGAAAAAGGTAACGCCCTCCTCCAGTCAATGGTTTTAAATCACGTAAGATCGCCACGGCCTGCCTAGAAAGTGGGACGATGTGCAATTCTCTCATCTTCATCTTTTGAGCCGGGATTCGCCATTCGGCCCGTTCCAAATCTATCTCTGACCATTCAGCTTTGCGAAGCTCGCCGGGGCGAACAAAAACCAACGGGGCAAGGTTCAGGGCAGCACGAGTAACCGGGGAACCCTTGTAAGTATCCATCGCCCGCAGAAGGCCCCCAATGCCCTCAGGGTCTAGGATGGTCGGGTGGTGTTTTTCCTTCGAGGGTGGGAGCGCTCCCTTCAGGTCTCTTGTGGGATCACTTGCAATGCGGCCGGTTACCACTGCATACCGAAACACTTGACCGCATCGCTGGAGCACTCGGTGGGCTGTTTCAATGGCCTGCCTTTGCTCAATCCGTCGTAATACGGTCAGCAACTCGGGTGCCGTTATCTCTGCAATTGGACGGGCTCCAAGCCAAGGAAAAACATCGTTCTGCAGGCTTTTAAAGACCCGCTTGCCGTGACTTTCAGTCCATCCGGGAGCCTTTTTTGAATACCACTCCGATGCCACAGACTCAAAATTATTTTCGGCCCTCTCCAACGCGGCTTCCTTTGACACTCTTCTTTCCTGGCTGGGATTCAGCCCTTGAGCTAGCATCCGCTTGGCTTCCTCTCTCCGCTCTCTGGCCTCTCGCAACGAAACTTCAGAGTAGCTTCCCAGCGATATTGAGGTTTCCTTTCCCCCAAACCTATACTTTAAGCGCCAAAGCTTGCTTCCATTCGGCTTCACAAGAAGATAGAGCCCCCCTCCGTCACTAAGCTTCAATCGCTTCCCGTTTGGTTTGACATTGCGAAGGGTGGTATCGGTAAGTTTCATTCTGGGGGTACCTCCTCAAATTCAAATGACCTAAAATCATATTGTACCCCCATTGGTACCCCCACTTAGGGGTGGCTGTCAAGGAATTTTTCGGGACGAGGCTAGACGTATACAAAGCAAAAACCCCATATTTCTATGGGGTTATGCTACATCTTTGGATTGTCTTGGACATTCTCGGATGTTGAATTGGTGGAGGCGGCGGGAATCGAACCCGCGTCCTACAGATGACCCACTAAAGCCTCTACATGCTTAGTCTGCGATTTGAGTCTCGCCTCACTGCCCCGCACAGACACGGTGCAGACCGGCCAGTCCCCTGGAGTTTAACCGGGTTTCCGAGGACGGGATTCCCGGCGATCCCGCTGAGTTCGTCTACCCAGCCCGCGGGCTGACCCGGTAGACGGGCTGCCCCTTTACAGGGGCAGTGCTTTTAGTTGAGCGCGAAGGCCGGCATCGGCATCAACATGTTGATGTCGAGACGGCTTGCGCCCACACCGATGTTTGTATCTTCGGCGTTTGATTTTTTGTCAGGTGTTTAACGAGGCCTCCCGACAACCTCGGCATGCCACTCTAGCAGTACATGCTATAGTCGAGTCCATTCGCCCCCATAGCACAGAAATCTGGGCACATCTGCTGCGTTCTCCTTCGCTAGGACGCCTTGCATTTGTGCCCACATTTCTGTGCTACAGAATCCGGAGGGGCAGGCTGCTATCACTCGGGTATCAGGCACCCGCTGTGAAGCATCTTTCTGCCCGGAACCGGGTGCCTGACACCTTGCTCACCTTGCTGAGTCTGGCGCGCGACACCCCAATGGGACTTTTGTTTCAGAGAACGGTACTGTCAGTTATGCAACTAGATCCCCGCCTGCGCGGGGATGACAATCAAACGGCTGTGGTGCCTGACACCTTGCCCAGCTAGCGCTTCAGCGCCCTGTCGATATCGCGGTCGCTTTCGCGTTTCTTGATATCCTGGCGCTTGTCGTGCATGAGTTTGCCTTGGCCCAAACCAAGCTCGACTTTGGCGATGCCGCGCGTGAAATACACCTTCAAGGGCACCAGTGCCCGGCCTTTGGCCTGCGTGGCCAGGCGCAGCTTTTCAATTTGCTTCCTGTGCAGCAGGAGCTTGCGCTCGCGCGTGGGCTCCTGCAACTGGTTCCGGGCAAACACATACGGACTGATGTGGTAGTTGAAGAGAATAACCTCGCCTTGGATGATCCTGGCAAAGGCCTCCTTCAAACTCGAACGCCCGGCGCGCAGGCTTTTGACCTCCGGGCCGGTCAGCATAATGCCGGCCTCCACGGTCTCAAGGATCTGGTAGTCCCGGAAGGCCTTCCTGTTTGTGGCGACGGTCTTAACGCCCAAAGTCTAACTCCTGGTAAAGGTTAGCATGTTCTGTGCCAGTGTCAAGAACACGGGCAGCGTGGCCAGGGCAATCAGGTAGCTGGCCATGAGCGACTGCGCCACATAATCATACGACTCGCTGTACTCCCGGGCAATGATGGCCAGGGTCATGGCCGAGGGCATGCAGACCTGGATCAGGAGCAGAAACTTGATTGCCGGGGCCAGCGGCACCCAGGGCAGCGCCAGCGCCATGACCGCGCCGGGCAGGATCAGGCGCGCGGCCACCAGGCGCAGCAGGCTGCCCGGGCTCAGGGTCCAGGAGCCGCGCAGGTCCGCCAGCATGGCGCCCAGGGTCAGCAGCACCAGCGGGATGGTGCAATCCCCCAGCCACCGGAGCGGCTCCCACACAAAGGCAGGCACCCAGCGGATCCACCCCAAAAGGGCCAGGGCCAAGGCCGCCACCGTGGTGACAAAGGGCGGGTTGAGGATCATGCTCAGGGTCCTGTGGTGCGGGGTCCCCTGACCGGACGCGCGATCCCCTGCCACCGGGCCCGGACCTTTCATGAGCCACACACCCAGGGTCCAGATGAGCGGACCGAACGCAAGCATGACCAGGAATATAAAGAGGAAGATCTCCTCGCGTTGTCCGGCGGGCAGCACGGCCGCCACAATGGGAATGGGCATGTACCCGGCGTTGTGGAAGATGCTCATGGCCATGAATTGCCTGCGCTGCCAGGGCGCCATGGAGCGGTCGGTCAGCAGAATGAGCCAGCCAAAGAGCGCGTTGAACGCAAAGATGGCCGCGCCCACCAGAGGCAGCAGCCACCAGCCGCGCATCATCTCGCCGCTGAAGTGCAGCCCAAAGCCGTGAAAGATCATGGCCGGGAGCGTCAGGCCGATCACGAGCTTGGTCAGGACAGAAACGCCTTCTTTGCCGATGATTTCGCGGCGGCGGCCCAGATAGCCCAGGAGGCACAAAAGAAACAGGCCCAAAAGGGCCTTCAGGGTCACGGCGATTGTGGTCATGGGGTTAGTTTACATGAGCTGGGGGATGAGTGCGAGTCCTGGTGTCAGAGTCCGTCATTGCGACCCTGAGCCTGTCGAAGGGAAAGCAATCTTTGCGGGACACAGATCCCTTCGCTGCGCACGGAATAACGATTGCGGCACTGGTGCCTGACACCGGTGCCTGGCACCTGCTACACAACACCGATCATGAAGAGCGGGGTGCCGAGGCCGGGCAGGGTCACGGGCGCATTGAATTGCGGGCCGTTGAGATCAGGCACAGGCGCCTGCGGGAGTTCGTGCCGGCTCTTGAAGGAGACCGAATCAATGCTGAAGCGCACGCCGGCTTTGCCCGGGGAAAGGGGTTCCACCTTAATGTGGGTGATCACGCCGCGCCACACGAGCTTGCCAATAGGCCCGGGCAAGGCCGCGGGTAAGGGCTGTCGCGTATTATCCCGCACATGCGCCGGCGCAGCCGTCCTGTCGGGCACGGCTTGGGGCTGTACCAAGCTGCGCGTGTCAATGCTCACGGTGTAGTAGCCGTCCCCGTCCTTCTTCAACTGGCTGAAGGGGATTTCCACCGGCGCGCTGAACTCGCCCACAGGCATGTCGAGCGTGCGCCAGCTCAGACGCAGCACTTCTTTGCCCGGGTCCAGGCGCACATCCGCAGGCGGGGTGTAGCGGATGCGCATTTCAATAACTTGCACCTGCGCAGCGGGCAACTCGAACTTCGGGCTCACCAAGGCCGGACGCGGGCCGGTGATTTCGCCTTCCAGAGCCCCGTTATAGATCTCCAGATTCCGGATATCGCGTTCCGGCGTCCATGCGGAAGCGGCCGCGTTGTTAAAGGCCCATTCCTGGAGCACGATCTTGACCTGATCGGGCTTTTCCTTGTCGCGGATTTCCAGCACAAAGCTCTCGCTCATAGCCACGGTCTGCTTCCTGCCTTGGGCCTCTTCCTTGAGAATGAGCAGCCGCATCTTAAAGGTGCCCACCTCTGTCTTGCGGAATACGGTCTCCAAAGAAATCTTGCGCGTCTCGCCTGCGGCCAGGGTGATTTTGACCTGGCGGCGCGGGGCATTCGGATCTTCTCCGGCCAGGAGCAAAGTCACTTCCACATCCTGGTCCCCGGGATTGCTGAGCTCCGCGCCAAACTGCGTGGGTTGGCCCACAACGCGCACCTGATCCACGATATTGAGGTATTCCCCTGCCTGTAATTCCGGTTCTTGCTCCAGCTCCTGTTCCGCGAGCGGGCTATCCAACAAGAGTTCTTCCACCTGGGCTTCGACACCGGCCAGGCTCTGCTGCACGGACTGAAGCGCTTCGGCCAGTGTGCCCTGGCCGGGCGCAGGCTCCGGCTGAGTTTGCTCCGCAACGGGCGTGCTTTCCTCTTTGCGCGTTTCCAGATTTTCCGCCGGCTCAACGGAGCTCACGGGCGCCGGATTTTCCTCCACTTCCACCGGCTGCGAAGACTCGCGCTCCTGGTCCTGTCGCTCTTGTTCAGCGCGCTCCTCCGAGCGGGACTCGTCCACTGCCTGCTGCCCGTCCGCAACCCGGGCTTCTTCGTCCGTACTTTTTTCCTCAGAAAGCGGAGCATTCTGTTCCTGCCGGATTTGCAGATCCGCGCGCTCTTCCCCGGTGACCACGGATTGCTGCGGCTGTTCCTGATAGGCGCTGGACTCTTCGGTCTTGAGCTGAATGGTGTCCACCTTCTGCGCCGGAACCGCGTTCGGGTTTTCGACCGACGTGATTGGGGCCGGCTCATTTGCTCCGGATCGCGGCTCTGTCTTTTCCTCAGGCACGGCAAGGCGATCGCTCAAACTCAATTCCGCGGGCTCCTGCTGCTTGGCGTCTTCCGCGGATTCCGCCGGTTTCTCCGGTTTTACAGACTTGTCTTCAGAAGAGGCCACACTGCGCTGGTTAAAGAAATTGTGGGTATTCCGGCTCTGGGTCACGGGCGTGGTGTTTACCGGGGCATAAGAAGAACTGCGCGGCACGGTCCCGGGAATGGGCAAGGGCTCAACTACATTCTGAATGGAAGTAAAATCAGCGGGAGTGTAGGGATTGCTTTTCTGAACCTGGGAGAACTGCCGGTCTTTCTCCGGCTGGGCCTCCTGGGCTCCGGTACTTGCGGGAACACTGCCGAGGACAAGCGCAACTGTCAGGAAATTGCAAAGACAGCGCGAAAACCAGCGTTCCATGATTCACCTCGTGGGCCGGCGCCTCCGCCCCCGCCCTATTCCGGCTGCACACCTTCGGGAAGCAGATGGAACATTTCCATCATGCCTCTGAGGATACTCTTCCTCATTTGCTGCGCAGTGGCTAAGGTCTTGCCGGGTGTGGGAAAATCATCGTCCTTTTCTAAATCCAATTCTTTCTCGATCATCTTGCCGAGCTGTTCCAGCTGCGCCCCGTGGCGCGCTTCAACGGCCTGATACATGACGTTCATGGCCTTGGCCAGCGGACGCTCATCCCGGCTCATCGTCCGCTGAAAACGCTCTGCAGCCTGAAGCCGGGCCTGCACCTTGGCCTGGACTTCCGCCGGCTTTTCTTCGACAGGCTCGGAATTCACCGGAGCCTCAGCCGCTTCCCCGACCGCATTTTCGACCGGTTCTTCCGCCGGTTCCGCAACAACTGTTTCAACTGCTGCCTGATCCACGGTCTCAAGCACCAGAGGCTCGGGTTCGGCAACTTCAACGGCTACTGTTTCAGTGACTGCCGGCTCCGGCAGAACAACAGCGGGCTCCGCCCCAACTTCCTCGGGAGGCAAATCATAATCCCGGTGCAATAAACTTTTGGGTGAACTCTTGCGAGGGGAAAATCGCTTATGCTGCTCAGCCTGGGTTTGAACCTGGGACGGGGTCTCTTCAATGGGCCTCAACTCGCCCGCATTCTGAAGCGGCGGCAAACTCTGGATGCCCCGGTCTTGGGGGCCGGCTGCTGCCCCGCTTTGCGCAAAAGCCCCGGGTACCACCAGAATCAAGGCAATCCCAATCCCAAAGATCCCGAATCGCAGATGTCTGTGCATCGGCCAATCCCCCGCGTTATACAACTAATTAGATAAACCTAGAAAAAGCATATCATTTTCCGGCCCGCAGATCA
Source organism: Candidatus Omnitrophota bacterium (assembly GCA_016929445.1). Taxonomy (NCBI): domain Bacteria; kingdom Pseudomonadati; phylum Candidatus Omnitrophota; species Candidatus Omnitrophota bacterium. The sequence goes on along the minus strand of JAFGIU010000011.1, from coordinate 1,646 downwards.
AGCTCCTGTGCAATGTAAATGTTAGTCTCGTGTACTTTTTAGCACTTTGGGAGTGAACTTAATAAAAGGTCCTCCAACCCCCGGATTGACACTGCACAACACTCTGCTATAATGTGCCGATTCATGCGACTTTATGGCGAAGTGGCGGAATTGGCAGACGCGCTACGTTCAGGGCGTAGTGAGGGTAACCTCGTGGGAGTTCGACTCTCCCCTTCGCCACCAGTTATTCCTCTTGGCATCCCGTATGCTTCAAATTAACCGGAAAATCACAGACAGCCCGGAGACACGACCATGAACAGCTGGTGGGACCTGACATTGGATTTTGTGCTCAGCATCGTGCTGATAGGCGGGTTGCTGGCGCTGGCCGGGGTCTTCTTCTTCTTGGCAAGCACCCCACTGCCCTTTTGACTCTGGCTGCCTTCTTTAACGGGCCAGGGCAAACAGAATTTCACCTTCCGGCACATTCACCGATTCAATGCGCACTTTGACTTTGGTGCCCAGGGCCAAGGGGCCTTCCAAACCCTGGTCCTTCTTGCCCGGGATGCGGTAATGCCGGCTTGAGGAGTCCGGCACCAGGCCTTCCACAAAATACTCGTCCAGCTCCACATACACGCCCTTCTTGCCCGAACCGGTCACACAGCCGCTAAAGGTCTGGCCCATTTTGTCCTGCATAAACCGGGCCCGCAGCATGTCCATCACATCCCATTCCGCGCGCACAGCCCGGTATTCCCCCCGGTTTGAGGTCTCACAGACAGCGCTCAACTGTTTATCCGAGCCGGCGGCTTTGGAATCATGAAGCAGTTCTTTGACGGACCGGTGAACCACCAGATCCGGATAACGCCGGATGGGCGAGGTAAAGTGCAGGTAAGTGCGGGTGCCCAAACCGAAATGCAGTGCCGGGCTGGCCGCGTAGGTTGCGCGTCCCATGGAGCGCAAGAGCATGCGTTTGACCGCAAGCTCTCCGGCATTGCCCTGCACGTCTTCGATGAGTTTGCAAATATCTTTGGATGTTTTGGGCGCATGCTTCAGTTCGACTCCGAAGTGCCGCACAAAAAGGAGCAGATCATGCAGGTCTTCGGGGTCGGGCCCCGGATGCACGCGGTAGATTCCCGGACGGCGGTGTTCTATGAGAAAACGCGCCACTGCTTCGTTGGCCGCAATCATGAATTCCTCGATCATACAGTGGGCCTCCGTGCGCTCGGCACGCAGAATGGCATCCGGTTCCCGCGTCGTGCTGTCCAGCACAACCTCCGGTTCAGGCAGATCAAAATCTATCCCTCCCCTTTGCCTGCGTTGGCGTTTGAGTTTTTCCATGAGCTTCTGCATATGCAGGAGCATGGGCTTGTGCGCGTTGGCAGGGCCGCCGTCCTTGCCGTCCATGACCGCCTGAACCCCGGTGTAGGTCAGCCGCGCCCGCGAACAGATCACGCTTTCATAAAACTCTTCGCGCTTGACCCGGCCTAAGCGGTCAAAGTCCAGCTGCACCGTCATTGTGGGATGTTCTTCCTGTGGACGCAGACTGCAGAGCTCGTTGGAAATCTTTTCGGGAAGCATCGGCAAAACACGTCCGGGAAAGTACACACTGCAGCTCCGGGCCAGGGCCTCCTTGTCCAGGGCCGAACCCGCTTTAACATAGTGGGCCACAT